>CAMVLM010000047.1 GCA_947168335.1 uncultured Butyrivibrio sp.
CGGCGACCACCGAGATCTACCCTCTTTCCCTACACGACGCTCTTCCGATCTCATCTATTTCACCGGAAGCAAAACTCTGCATTATCTCTTCTTTTTCTGTGGGCTTCATTTTACCGTGAAGAGTTGAAATACGGATTCCGGGTAAAACCTTTCTTATTTTTTCAGAGTATTCAGTTACGTTTTCAGCGCCTTCGATTTCCCCTTCTTCAACCATAGGACAGATAATATAGCACTGATGTCCCTTTGAAACCTGATCTTTGATGAATTTGTATGCCGTTGGTCTGTATTCTGTTCCGACAACACAGTTCTTAATTGGGATTCTGCCACCCGGCATCTCGTCCAGTATGGATACATGCAGATCACCATATAGGATAATTGCAAGTGTTCTTGGAATAGGTGTGGCGCTCATTGCAAGAATATGCGTATTTGTACCTTTGCTTGAAAGCATTTCACGTTGTTTTACACCGAATCTGTGCTGCTCGTCTGTAATTACAAGGGAAAGATTTTTGTAATTTACTTTTTCCTGTATAAGAGCGTTTGTGCCAACAATACAATTGAATTCACCACTCTCGATTCCTTCGTATGCTGCGCGTTTTTTTGCTGCTGTCATAGAGCCTACAAGAAGTACAGGCTTTATACATAAACCATACGCATCAGCCATTTCGCAAAAGCCTTCGTAATGCTGTCTTGCAAGGACTTCAGTCGGCGCCATGATAGCACCCTGAAAGCCATTTGCAGCAGTCAAAAGAAGTGCAAGAAATGCAATTATTGTCTTACCGGATCCGACATCACCCTGAATAAGCCTGTTCATAATATGAGGCCCCATAAGGTCTTCTTTAATATCGTGCCATATCAAAGCCTGTTTATCCGTAAGCTTGTAAGGAAGACCCTTTAGAAGTTTAGTCTCCTCATCAGATTCTTTGTAGACATAACCGTTTATTGATTCCTCTTCCTCGCGCTTTAATAATCTTATCTTTATGATAAAATCAAGGATTTCATTAAAAGCAAGACGTCTTCTAGCAAATGAATATTCATCCATTGACGAAGGAAAATGGATTTTTCTGACTGCCTCGGAAAAGTCCATGAGATCAAGGTCTCTTCTCATAGTTGAAGGAAGATATTCTTCAAGGTACGGAGATGCCATAAGTGCCTGGGATACTGTCTTTATCACAAGCTGATTGGAAAGCCCCTTTACAAGTGAGTATTTTGGTTGCATGGAGCCCATTATTTCAAGATAATCTTCATACTTGTACATCCTGGGCTGTTCCATGACCATCTTTGAGCCTTTTTTCTGCACAAGACCGCGAAAAACATAGAAAGTTTTAGGCTTAATATTGTTTCGCATATAAGGCATGTTAAAGTAGGTTATCGTCATCTCACCGGTTGCATCTGCTGCAGTAAATGTCAGTATCTTCAGGTTTCTGACAGGCCTGAATACCATATTGCCTACAAGACTTACTCTTACAGCATTTACTTCTCCCGGAACAAGCTCCGAAACGCTTTTGACAGGACCGCATATGTCATAATCTCTTGGAAAATATAAAAGAAGATCTTCTACAGTCTTTATTCCGCATTTTTCAAAAAGGGCGCTGCTTTTATCGCCAACGCCCTTTAAAGAAGATACATTTTCAATTAGAGATGGATTTTTTCTCTTATCCGCCATTTATTCAGCACTCACAATATAGTAATAGATTGGCTGACCACCATACTGAACTTCAACATCGCAGGAAGTGAATTTCTTGGAAATTCTGTCACTTAAAGCGTTTGCCTCTTCCTCTTTTATATCAGATCCGTAATAAATACTGATAAGCTCTGTTGTATCATCAGCTATCTTTGAAAGCATCATTTCTGCAACATCATCGATACTTGAACCAACACCGAGAATGCCGGAATCACCGATACCCATGTAGTCGCCCTGTTTGATTGTAACATCATCGATCATGGTATCTCTTACAGCATAAGTAACCTCACCGGTCTTAACTGTTCCGATGGCTTCCTTCATTGCTTCCTCATTGTCCTTAGCGGAAATATCGGGAATGAAGTTTATTGCTGCTGTAATACCCTGAGGAACTGTTTTTGAAGGAATAACAACAATCTTCTTGTTTTCTCCGTTATCCTCCATCATAGCCTGAGCCTGGTTAGCTGCAAGTATTATGTTTTTATTGTTGGGAAGAACGAATACTGTGTCAGCATTAACCTTCATTGCTGCATCAAAAATATCAGCTGTGGAAGGATTCATGGTCTGACCGCCTTCGATTACGTAATCAACACCAAGACCGCGGAATATATCAGCAAGTCCCTCACCTGCACAGACAGCTACAAATCCCATAGCCTTGTGTTCTGTGGGAACCTCAGGTTCAGATGATGCCTGGCCATCCTTAAGCGGAATATCATCATCTCTGTTGTAGGTGGGAGTTGCCTCAGCTGCTCCGTTAATCTCTGTATCAATCTCTGCATATGAACCATTCTCTGTCTCGTGGAAAAGCTTCTCACGGTGCTCCATACGCATGTTGTCAATCTTCATATTTGAGAGCTGACCATACATAAGTGCTCTCTGAATAGCAAGACCGGGATCATTTGAATGAACATGAACCTTACAGATCTCGTCATCAGCTACCATTACGATACTGTCACCGATTGACTCAAGGAAAGCCTTGAAATCAATCTCCTGTTTTACATTTAGAGGTTTGTTCAAAAGAACGATAAACTCTGTACAGTAACCGAACTTAATATCAACCTCTGCCTCAGCAGAAACCTGAACCTTACTGACAGGTGTTGCAGAAGCCTCATCTATTGAGTAATCTGTCTCTCTTCCAAGGTAAAAATCAAGAGCACCCTTAAGTACCTGTACAAGTCCCTGTCCGCCTGAATCAACAACGCCGGCCTGCTTAAGAACAGGAAGCATATCCGGTGTCTTAGCAAGAACTTCATCAGCATACTTAACTATTTCTTCAAAGAAAGGACCAAGATCGGTAGCACCCTCTTTTGCGAGCTCTGTTGCTCTCTCACTTGCACCCTTGGCAACTGTAAGGATTGTACCTTCCTTGGGCTTCATTACTGCCTTGTAAGCAGTTTCAACAGCCTTATCAAATGCAGCTGCGATAATAACTGCATCAAGCTCTGTATAATCACGGCATCCCTTTGTAAAACCTCTCAGAAGCTGTGAAAGAATAACACCCGAGTTACCTCTGGCACCTCTCATTGCACCTGAATAAATATTCTTACAAAGAGTGCCCATATCAACGTCATCAGACAGTGCCTGTACATCCTTGGCAGCTGACATAATGGTCATTGTCATGTTGGTTCCCGTATCACCGTCCGGAACAGGAAATACATTAAGCTCGTTGATCCATTCTTTTTTAGCATTCAAATTGCTTGCACCTGCAAGAAACATTTTCTTAAGCTGTGCAGCATTAATTGTGTTACTCAAAATTCAAACCCTCCCTGATCAATCGATGACGCGAACGCCCTCGACAAAGATATTTATCTTTTCTATTTCAAGGCCGGTGAATTCCTCAACCTTGTATTTAACATTATCAATTAGATTCTCTGTAACAGCAGAAATGCTTACTCCGTAAGCAACTATAACGTGGAAATCAAGCGTGAGCTTTCTATTGGGACCAACAGATACATTAATTCCCCTTTTGATATTATCTTTTTTCAAGAGACTAACAAGTCCATCAGCCACATTAACATTAGCCATACCAACAATACCGAAGCATTCATTGGCTACAGCGCCTGCATACTGGGCTATAACTTCATTATCAATAGCAATATTACCCAAATGAGTATTCATTGATGTAGACTTCATCCCGCACCTCCATAAAATTGCATATAGACTGATTATAACTTAAACTGACGGAAAATGAAACAAAATATTGTAAGCATGTAAAAACTTCGCATCTCACGGAGCGTTTTTTAATATTTGTAAATGAAATTTCTTAAACAATAAAAAAAGGACTCACATAAGTGAATCCTTCTCTCAAATTCGATTACAATTAAGCGCGCTCAACTTTTTTAGATCTGAGGCAGCTTGTGCAAACATTCATTCTCTTAGCACCGCCGTTAATCTTAACAGCAACCTTGTGTACGTTTGCATTCCAAACTCTATTAGTCTTTCTATGGGAATGGCTTACGTTGTTACCGAAATGAACGCTCTTGCCGCAAACTTCACATTTAGCCATTTTGACACCTCCTTATAAGCCATATTTTAATCAATCACTACTGCGGATTTGAAAGCAATATATATCCGCAACATGTGATATAATATCAGAAAAATATACCAAATGCAAGAGAAAAATAAATTTATTTACATTTTTCTTATTTATTCTTTATGCTTTCATATAAGCGTCAAACTGTCTTTGAAGTATATTGTACTCTTCATTAATAAGATCGCACATTTCATGGTCACCACAAAGATTATCAGGATGATAAATCTTCATAAGATCTCTGTAGCGCTTTTTCAATGCCAGAAGTGAATTTACTCCATGGAAGAAAAATTCGGCACGGCTGTACTCATCCTCGCGCATATACCCCTTCTCCTGCTCGAGTTTTTTCCATTCACGCTCAATCTGCTTTTTATCACTGTTGAGCTTGTCGAATCCCTCTTTTAAAATTTCAATCTGCTGATCAAACAATGCCTGCTCATCCTTAAGCTTCTGCTTATCGTGCTCAAGCATGCTTCTCTCCATCTGTATGTTGTGGCGGAAATTATTGACTTCGTTCTCGATCTCCGCAACCTTCTTGTCAATGGCGTTCTGCTCCTGTTGAAGCCTTTGACTCTCTTTGTAGATATAGAGGCGCATTTCTAAAAGCTCGTCCTCAGTTGCGATGTCAATTTTTTCCTCACTTATAAACTTCTCCATACAATCCCCCTTTAGGTTCCGCGTTACTCCAGGTTCTCATCTTCGGGGAAAGCGATGTCGACAGCTTCTGAATCTTCCATCATATCGTTTCCTTTGTTCATGAAACGATCAGCGATATCAGGTACAAGATCCAGGACTTTGGTTACTGCATCCTGATTCTTGATATTAACAAGCTTAGTCTGACCGTTCTTTATAACAAGCACAGCGCTGGGCGACATTTTAGCCGCAAATCCGCCGGCACCCGAATTCTTTTTATCCGCGTCACTTGCACCTGCGCCTACTCCAAAGGACACATCTACAAGCGGAAGAATTATGGTATCTCCTACTTTGGTTGCCTCACCAACAACAGTTTTTGTTCCGAGAATGGTATTCATACCATTCATAAGTGAATCAATAACACCACTGAAATTATGATCTCCCATTGTGTTCTCCCCTAATTAAGATTTCGCGATTTTCTGAAATCTTTTTATTGTCTTTTTTACATCTTTGTTAAAAAACAGAACAGCTGCGGCCCAGACAATGGTAAACACACGTATCTTACCTCTTATATGAACCTTGCCCTCTATTACAGATTTTTCAAATTCCGGTGTCATATAGACTTTGCCCACAAGAATAGGATATAAAATGCCGTATGCCGCAAAAATATCTGCTGTTGTTATGGGATCCGGAAGTCCTATACGAATATTGATCCTGCACTTCTTTGGAAGGATCATCTTCAGGACTCTTAAAATCTGCTTTTTCGTGACCTCGAAAGCCCTCTTGAATATGTCATTTTCAAGGGTCTTTTTAATCATGTCTATCTTAACATAAATGCTAGATATTGTACATTTAATTTTGGTGAACACATCCTGTGGTGTTTTGATGATTTTGATAATTGTATCTTTAATTTTCTTCAAAACACTTAAAAACGAAGCTTCATCATTTATTTCGGCATTATCTTCAGAATCATTATCTGTTTCTTCGTTTTTTTCTGTTTCGTCACCTTCTGATACTTCTTCATTTTCGTCTGAGTTGTTATCAGCTGTATCTGTTGTATCAGTATTATTTTCTTCTACAGTTTCATTGCTGTTTTCGGTTACATCTTCAGAACCATCTTTGTTTTCAGAAGATTCTTCAAATCCTTCTTCCATTTCTGTAGGAGGATTCTCTGACTCCTCTGATTCCGCAATCTCCTGCGTATCAGTAGAATTCTTCGTTTTCTTAAGAGGAAAAACCTTTAAAAAGAGAACCCATACAGAAAATTCAGTGCTCTCCGGATAAATAATCCTTCCCCTTAAAATATGTAAAAGCCATGAAAAGCCTGCTTTGACATATATTCTGTCCTTTATTAGCCCCGTTTCTGTTTCAAGGTTGGTTTCATCAACTTTTCCGTCTACGTAATATCTGACAGGTACAAAGAGAACAAGAAGAATTATCGCAAGTAGTACGGAAATAATAACCAGAAGAACAATTCCTATGATTTTTAGTACAGCTAAAAAAGCAGTCATCAGTTATCTCCCATCAGAGCACTTTCCAGATACCCTCTTATATTTCCGCTCATTCCATTTTGTGAAGCTTCTTCACTTATCCTGATTACAATATCCATTGCTTCACTTTTGCTTCCGGCAATTCCATAAACAAAAGCAGGATGTGTCTTGTAGTACTTTTGCTTAAGGAAGGCACAATGCGTTATCTCAAGCTGGTCACTTTCATTTGCTGCAGCCGTAATTACATAGATCATAAGCTGCCCGGCGCCATGCTTGAGCTTCCATCTGACGAGTGCTGAATTTTTAATGGAATCACCCACATATAGATTTTTATAAAAAGTACAATATCCCTTTATTGACATAAACCTACCTATTTAATATCAAAGTATTTGTCAAAGATTCTCTTTGCTATCGGTACAGCGTATTCTCCGCCGGAGCCGGCATTCTCTACAATGATTGTAACTGATATCTCAGGGTTTTCGGAAGGAGCAAATCCTGTAAACCAGGCATGTGAATCAGAAGTTGAATCCTTAAACTCTGCAGAACCTGTTTTACCTGCTGCGGTATATGAGAGTCCTTTTAGTCTGGATGCAGTTCCCTTTTCTATTACCTGCTCCATTATACCGGTTAAAAACTCAGCTTCATCCCCTGACATAAGCCTTTTATATTCTTCGTATTTAAAGCTCTCTACCACCTTACCGTCGTTTGAAACAACTCTGTCAAGAAGCAGTGGCTTCATAAGGATTCCGTCGTTGGCGATCGCATTGGTGATGAGATTTAAGTGAAGGGGTGTCATTGTTGTTGTTCCCTGACCAATTCCAAGCTGCATTGTATCCCCGTCTGACATTCCTTCCACACAATAAGCAGATGATTTTGAATAACTCATCTCCCATGGAAGCTTATCTTCAAACATCAGCTCTTTAATAGTCTTTGAAAACTGACTTTTATCCAGTGACAATGCTATATTGGCAAAGGATGAATTACAGGATTTGGCAAAGGAAGTTTCAAAATCAAGGCTTCCGTGACTTTCACCGTGGAAACAGTTTATTGTCTCATCTCCCTTGGTGAATTTTCCGTTACATGAGAATTTGTAATTCTTATAACCTTCCCCGTTTTCTTTGTAATACTCAAGGGCAGTAATGATCTTAAATGTTGATCCGGGAGGATATATGCCCTGAGTTACTCTGTTTAAAAGCTGTGTATTATCCTCATCATTTGTAATGTCACTCCAGATTTTCTTAATCTCATTGGGATCAAAATCCGGTTTTGATACAAGTGCAAGCACTCTGCCGGTCTTTACTTCAGAAACTATTATCGCACCTTTATGAGCAGATAGTGCTTCGAAAGCTGTCTGCTGAAGTGTTGTATTCAGAGTGGAATAAACATTATCTCCCGGGAATTTCTGCTCATTTTTATAAGCTTCTGCTTTATTGGTAAGAGACTCATTACTGTTTATAAGATAATAATTTGCAAGATTCTCTATACCGCTTCTGCCGTACACTGAATAGCCTACCGCATGAGCAAAAACATTATTGTAGGGATAGCTTCTTGTTTCATTTCCGTTTTCATCCGTAACGGTCTCAGCCAGAACCTTTCCATCGGATGAATATATTTTTCCTCTGATATTCTGATTCCTTAAAAGCTGCTGATGGGTGTTGTATCCGTTATCTATCATTTCTACCTTATTGGAAACAGCATAAATAACGATATATCCGATCATTGCAATAAAAAGCAGAATGTTGAATACACCTATAAAAACTATCGATATGGATTTTTTATTATTATCCTTTTCCATTCTTTCTTCTTTCAAGTTCTTCTTTTCTTCGGGTCAGATAATCCTGGTATCTCTCATCACTTCGCACAAGGCATTCGCCTTCAATAAGCGCAAACATAACTATAGTAACAAGGACTGATGTACCTCCGTAACTTACCAGCGGAAGCGTCACACCGGTAAGCGGAATGAATTTTGAGTTTCCACCCACAGTCAGGAATATCTGGAAAATATAGGTAACTGCAAAGCCTACGCACAAAAGCTTTCCAAAGACATTTTTAATCTTGTAGGCTTCAAGGAGTATCATAATAAATGTTGAAATACAGATAGCCAGAAGTCCGCAGGCAAAGACTATGCCAAGTTCTTCTGCGATAGCTGCAAATATAAAGTCCTCTTCAACATAAGGAATGGATGTGGGATTACCGCCATAGAGACCAAGTCCGAACCATCCGCCTCCACTTATAGCAAAAAGCGACTGTGTTATCTGATATCCGCTTGAATCAATCTCTGTCCAAGGATCAATGAAAGCTGAAACTCTGACTTTAATATGAGGAAAAAGATTGTAAGCAGCCACACTTGCAATTGCACCCAGCGATAAACCTGATGCAAAGTAAAGAGGATTATTTGTGGCAACAAGGAGTATGCACAGATAAACCATAAAATATATAAGCGCACTTCCCAGATCTTTAAGCAAAACAAGTATTATTACATGGGCTGCAGCTGCTGCGGAACATATGGCAATAGTCTTAAAATCGGTGTTTTTGGACAAAACCGAGGCCGCAAAAAACACAAAGACCAGTTTTACAACCTCTGAAGGCATAAATGATATGCCGGCGATCCTGAAATTGATCTTGGATCCGTTGGCAACTGATCCGTAAATGAGCAGTATAAGCAGTATTACAATTCCTATTGCTGCAAATACATAACCCCATTTTTCCAGAACTTCAAGTCTGAATATAAGCTCGGGGATCAGAAATGCAATAACTATCGACACAGATGCTATTGCGAACTGTTTAATTCCCTTCCAGTAGGAAATCCTGGTGATAACAATCATTCCTACCATCAGCATAAAGCACATATTATTGATTATCAGTCTGTTTCCGTCGGGATAAACTATTCTGAAAAGACTAATGGTCATAACAAGAACCATCATCTGAATTGCCAGTAAAAGCAGATATCTTTTACTTCCGGTTTTGGCAATTATCTGGATAAAACAGGCAAATTGCGTAAGAAAAAGAAACGCCGTCTGCAATGCATAAATCCATCCGCGTCTCTTTTCCCCTTTATATATGAATACCAGAAAGCTAAAAAATGTATAAGCAAGCAAACAGCCTGATATTACATATTTAGCTATTTCAGTTAAATAAAACTCCATACTCTCCCCAACTGATCAATCAGCACTTCTTTCAAAATGTCCGGTTGTGTATTCATAAGCTGAAAGCTTACCGGCAAAAATCCCCTCATTTTCTTTAATATTATTTATGATTAGTTCTTCATAACCCCTGATTATATCTGCAACCTGTGCGGGTTTTTCCAATGTATAATCCAGTCTGAAAGCCATACTGAATCTGTCAGACATGGATTTAAGCTTACCTGTCTTTTTGTAAAGTGATACAGGAACGCTGTTCCAGATTATGTTATTGCAATATCTGCAGTCATAGGTGACAGGCATGGTTCTTCCTGTCCTGTCATTTATGAAGATATTTTCATATTCGCAGTCTTTACCCCTGTTACCTGTACATCCTTTGAAAGTATTTCTGATACAGTTTGAAGAATGCATCATTGGTACTCTTCCATAGACCATCATTCCGGCCTTGGGGAATTTAAGGTGCTGCCTCTTTTCATCCTTCAGAATTGCAGAATAAATTCCTTCCATTGCATCGCACATTTCATTATATGTAAGCTCCAATGGAAGATTAAATTCATCATAATCCGTATTTTTGAGCATTTCCTTCTGCATCAGAAAAGCTTCATCATTCCACAGATATAAGCCGTAATCAGGAATTATTTTTCCTTTGTAACCGTATTCCAGGGCAAAAGAAAGCTCCTCCATATTTCTGACAAGAACACCATCCAGTGCATTTTCAGATGCAATATCAAGAATTCTCTTAAGGTCATATCTGTCGGGAATATTCTTTTCTGCCCTTGTTATGTATGGAAGGGATACAAAAATCTCTGCATTTTGTGTTGAAGGAATGTTTCCACCATCAAGAATAATACGACTGTCAATATAGATTCTGTCTATATTTCCGCGCTTTTTAGCTTCATCAAGTACAGTTTCAAGCTGATTCCTTGTCATTACACTGACATAAAAACAGGTTGAAGCAATTTCATTCTTAAAATCTGAAGGATTGTATTTTGTGATTTTGCTATCTTTGTCAGTCTTCTCTGTATATTTTGAAGAATCATAACCATAAAAAAGTCTTATCTTATCTTCGAGGTCCTCACATGCTCTTCTTCTAAGATCATTTAACGCCTTAATTGGCATGAAGATTCCTTCTGAATCAAGTTCAAGTGCAAAGTCCCTGATCTCAAAATCAGTGTTACCGAATTTCTTAAGCTGTTTTTCACAGTCCTCATATAGCATAGGTCTGTTTTGAGCACGCTGAACTTCGTCTCCTGTTACGGATACCCTAATCTTTTCCCCATTAATTAAAACTGAAAGCTCCAGTTCAGCCTTTTTGCCTATTGTCAGGCTGCAGTTTAAGGAAGCAGGTATCTTCTTTTTTCCATATAAAAATTTTTCTTTTACATCATTTACTACGTTTTCATCAAGACTGTTGTAGGACGGATTATCCATGGTAACCATTTCAGGTCCGTTATGTCTGAAATAATACCCTTCTCCGATCTTAGACCTGAGATACAGACTTGATAAAATCTTTCTGTCTGAAGAATCAGCTTTGATGTCTGTATTATCTTTTCCGGATGCTTTAAGTTCATAGTATTTATCTATATATTTTCTGTATACAGATGTTACTCCGGCAGCATACTCAGGCTTTTTCATTCTTCCTTCAATCTTGAAAGAATCGATCCCGGCTTCAATAAGTGCGGGTATATTGTCTACAAGGCACATATCCTTAAGACTTAAAGGATAGCACTCCTTACCATGGCCGTTTAATCTGTAGGGAAGTCTGCAAGGCTGAGCACACCTTCCTCTGTTGCCGCTCCTTTCACCCACCATACTGGAAAAAAGGCATGCACCGGAGTAGCTGTAACACATTGCTCCATGTATGAATGTCTCCAGCTCAACACCTTTACCGTCAAGCTTAAGACAATAATCATGAATTCCTTTAAGCTCTTCCAATGAAAGCTCTCTTGCCGGAACAACTCTTGATGCGCCCATCTTTTTAAGCAGAGCTGCACCACTTGGTCCTGTAATAGTCATCTGGGTACTTACATGGAGTTCAACCCAGGGGAAGTTTTCTTTAATAATTTTGAATATACCAAGGTCCTGGATAATAGCGGCATCAAGTCCTGCAAAAGCAAAAGGTGCAAAAAATTCCTTAAATGCAGGAATTTCTTTTTCCTTCAAAAGTGTATTTACCGTAAGATAGATCTTTTTCCCATGTAAATGCGCATACCTGATGGCATCCACAACCTCTTCGTTTGTGAAATTGTCAGCAAAAGCTCTTGCACCAAAACCCTGTCCGCCTAAATATACAGCATCAGCACCGGCTGCAAAGGCTCCCAGCATTGTTTCATAATTACCGGCCGGGGCAAGAAGTTCTACCTGTTTCATAAAATAATATCTCCTAAAATACGAATAAGGCTGCCGATATAGGCAGCCTTCACATTACTTTTTCAGAGTTTTCAGTTCTGTTTCCATCTGAATGATCTTCCTTGAGTCCTCTGTAATGTCAGACTGAAGATTCTTCACGTTCTTTTCGGTATTCTCAAGCTTGATCTGAGTTGCTATAAGCTCGTGCTTGATATCGTAAAGCTCCTTCTCTTTGTCACTGAGCTGACCTTCAAGAAGCTCAACCTGTTTCTTGGCCTTGAAATAGTCATCTGCGATATTCAGCTCTAAAAGGACATTCTGCATGTCTACAGGCTGTCTCTTAAAGCCTTCCATCTTGTTATAATCTGCAATCTTATTATTTATATAAGAAGCAACCTTCTGAAGATACCCTTCACTTTCGTAACCGCTAAGTGTAAAGACCTTACCACCGATGATTACCTCTGTATCAGTCTTAGATGCCATAACTCCCTCCCAAAACAAAAATCAAAAATAAATCACTTAAATTATATACTTATGGGCCACTATGTTTCAATAGAAAAATGCTAAAAAGCCCTTCAAAAAGTACTATATGATGTATTGATGTCACGTCTTCATACAAGATGTTTTAAACCGAGGTGTTCATAAGCAAGCTCAGTTACCATCCTTCCTCGGGGAGTTCTGTTTATTAATCCGTTCTTTAAGAGATAAGGTTCATAAACATCTTCGATTGTTCCTGCATCTTCACCAATGGATGCTGCAAGAGTATCAAGTCCGGCAGGACCACCTGAAAACTTCTCAATCAGGGTTAAAAGTATTGTTCTGTCATTGTGATCAAGTCCAAGCTTATCAACATCCATCAGATCAAGAGCTGTTTTTGCCACTTCTTCAGTTATTATTCCATCGTATCTCACCTGAGCGTAATCTCTTACACGCTTTAAGATTCTGTTTGCGATTCTCGGCGTACCTCTGCTTCTTCTGGCCATTTCTTTTGCGCCTTCAGGTTCAGTTGTTACACCAAGTACTTTTGATGACTGCATAATGATATCCATCAGCTCATCAATCTCGTAATATTCCATTCTGTAAAGCATACCGAATCGATCTCTTAAGGGGGCTGAAAGCATACCGGCTCTAGTTGTAGCTCCCACAAGAGTAAAGTGAGGAAGATCAAGTCTTATTGATCTGGCTGTAGGTCCCTTACCGATCATGATATCAATCTTGTAATCTTCCATTGCAGGATATAAAACCTCTTCAACCTGTCTGTTCAGTCTGTGAATCTCATCTATGAAAAGGACATCACCTTCTTTGAGATTATTGAGAATAGCTGCAATTTCACCTGGCTTTTCAATTGCGGGGCCGCTTGTAACCTTACAATTTACCCCCATCTCTCCGGCAATAATTTCAGCAAGAGTTGTTTTACCAAGTCCGGGAGGTCCGTAAAGAAGAATGTGATCAAGACTTTGATTTCTCTTTTTTGCAGCTTCAATCGAAATGTTCAGATTTTCTTTTATTTTTTTCTGACCAATATAGTCGGATAATTTTTTAGGTCTCAGTGAGCTTTCAATCTTCACATCTTCGCCGGTGAACTCGGCATTTGTGGTATTATTGACGACACCTGCAGATGTGCGGATGGTTCTCTTTTCCATAAGTTACTCCACTAATCAAATTTCATAATAAAAAGGAATTAAAACAGTTCCTTTAATGCTTTTTTCAGGATTTCCTCAGTATCATTAACATTAACTGTCTTATCCTGCAGAACTTTTCGTACAGCTTTTGCAGCTTCTGTACCTGAATATCCAAGTGCGACAAGTGCTTCGATTGCCTCGTTCTGAGGGGCATCCATTGAGGAAAGCAGACTGTCGGCATCTCCGGATGCACGTCCTTCTGTAATATCTTCGGAAGATATTTTATCGTGTAGTTCCAGAACAAGCCTCTCTGCTGTTTTCTTTCCAACACCGGGGGCTTTGCTGATAGCTTTGGAATCTCCTGCCAGAATTGCGAATCTAAGGTCATCGGGAGTCATTACAGACAATATTGCCTGACCTCCCTTAGGACCTATCCCACTTACACTTATCAGAAGCTTGAAAAATTCCAGTTCATCTCTTGAAAGAAAGCCATAGAGATTCATGGCATCCTCTCTTACGCTTAAATATGTATAAAGCTTTACCGGCTCTCCTTTTGAAGGAAGTCTGTCAGCAGTATAGCCTGAAATTGAAACGTTATAGCCAACGCCGCCTACATCAAGTACAACATTTGACTCCTCAACCAGGTCAATTATTCCGTTTAAAAATGCGATCATATTGTTTCCCCAACTTTTTAATGTCTTGCAAAACTGCCGGTCCTGTTTTTTACAAGTACCATCATTCGTGATGCGATAAATCCGTTCAGATATCCCGTAATGGTGCCCATTATCAGTAATGCCGGCAGGTAATATACGATTCCGGAAGTTTTTACTACATAAGCTGCCACCAGGAGCTGCGCAATATTATGAACAATTCCGCCAATTACACTTACTCCGCAAATATCCATGAAATCAGTTTTTTTAAAAATGATCATGGCAATAAAACTGAATACTGCTCCTGAAAGCGAAAAAATGATTCCAAACAGACTTCCGAACAACAAGCCTGATATGATAATCCTTAAAGCATTAATTAAAATGCCTTCTTTTCCGCCATACATGTAGATTACCAAAACAATTGCCATATTGGGCAGTCCCAGCTTCATTCCCGGAACACCCATAAAAAATGGAACAAGGGATTCAACATACGAAAGAATCAGCGTAAAAGCTAAAAGAAGCCCCAAAAGCGCAAGCTTCCCGACAGAAGACTTACTCTCATCAGAATTCATACCATCCTCCCTCAAAACATATATTCACCCTAATGATTTTATCACATAATTGAAATTATTTATATTTACCGATTATTTTTTCCATCCAGACCATGCTGTACCATCTGCCGAATTTATAGCCACTGTTTTTGAAGGTTCCGCAAAGTTTGAACCCCATGTGTTCATGAAATTCTGCACTGTTTTTTGTCAGGTATTCATCTTCTTCGTTGGGATAACCTATACAGGAATAAAGATTTATGATTCCCATATCTTTTAAGCGCTTTTCGATTTCAAGATACAGAGCCTTACCTACTCCCTGCTTTTTGATATCATTATCAAGATATATGGTAAGTTCAGCGCAGTGATCATAAGCAGTTCTTGGATTAAAAGCCTGTCCGTAGGCATAGCCGATTATTTTTTCATCTCTGATTACCACAATATAGGGATATTTCTTTGTGATATTTTTCATTCTTTCAGTAAATTCTTCAAGACCCGGTGTCTCATATTCAAAAGATATTGCGGTGTTTTCTACGTAATAAGAATATATTTCAAGTAGCCTTTGCATGTCCTGAAGTCTGACATCTCTGAATAATAAATCTGACATAATCTTTCATTCCTTACTTTTTATTTTAAGAAAATCCCCATATAAGAAAAATCATTTTGTAATTGCGTCAACATCGCTATCCTTCCGGTCTCCGCCTTCTATTGTCACAACCACTCTGTGAGGAAGGCAGATAATGGCTTCCCCATCCTTACTGATCTGCCCCTGCATTTCGCATAGATGATCAGGACAATCGGAATCTGAAACATAGCAATATCCGTCTTTTACAATTACATGATTATAACCGTTGTTAAAACCGTAAACATCAACTTCTGTTTTTTTGCTTAGAGACAGTTTTTCTGTTTCTCTTCCGTTTACCGTAATAACAGCATAGCTGCCGTTATCAGCCTTAATGCTCTCATAACCATAGATTACAAGAGCAATAAGAATAACGGCAGCCATTAGTATATATGTTTTATTTCTTTTATTAAGAAACATATTCATATGATTATTTAATTCTGTGTACCCATCCTTCAGGAGCTTCAATCTCACCCATCTGTATTCCGGTAAGAGTATCATAAAGCTTCTTGATAACAGGTCCCATCTCTTCCATTCCCGACTCAAAGCAGATTTCCTTGCCGTGGTCGTTGATTTTACCAACAGGACTGATAACAGCAGCTGTTCCGCAAAGTCCCATCTCCTTAAAGTTAGAAACTTCTTCAAGCTTAACAGGTCTCTCATCAACCTTAAGACCAAGATAGTCTTTTGCAACCTGAACAATTGATCTTCTTGTGATAGAAGGAAGAATTGAATCAGTAAATGACTTGGGAACTACCAGATTGCCATCTGCATCAACAAACAGGATGTTTGCTCCGCCTGTCTCCTCGATGTATGTTCTTGACTGAGCATCAAGATAAACGTTTTCTGCAAATCCCTCATCATGAGCAGTAACAATAGCATGAAGACTCATAGCGTAGTTAAGACCTGCCTTGATGTTACCTGTGCCGTGCGGTGCTGCTCTGTCAAAATCACTGATCTTAACTGTGATAGGCTTAGCGCCGCCCTTGAAGTATGGTCCTACAGGTGTAACAAAGATTCTGAACTGATATTCATCAGCGGGCTTAACGCCGATTACATTGCCTGTAGCAAACATCAAAGGTCTGATATAAAGTGTAGCACCACTTCCAAAAGGAGGTACCCAGTCTTCATTAGCCTTTACAACCTGCTCGACAGCTTCTATAAATCTCTCTTCAGGAAAAGGAGGCATTTCCAGACGCTGTGCGGATTCTACCATTCTCTTTGCGTTAAGATCAGGTCTGAAGCAGACAATATGTCCATCCTCTGTCTCATAAGCCTTAAGTCCTTCGAAAACTTCCTGGGCATAATGGAGAACACCTGCATCTTCACTAAGCACTACTCTTGAATCCTCAGTAAGAATACCGCTATCCCATTTTCCATCCTTATAGTTGGAAACATAGCGAAGATCTGCTACATGATAATTGAAACCTATATTAGCCCAATCCATATTTTTCTTACTCATCTTAAAATCGCTCCTTTAAATAATATTCAGTTAAGGGAAAAATCTCTCTTGGCTGTAAAAATAATTTAGTGCTTTAAAGCATCAATAAAATCTATTATAGAACTGCATTTTTGACTGTCAAGACTCAAAGTTATCATCATTTGTATCAATATCATCTTGATCTTTTTTAACATCATCCGTTGCGGTTTTATCATCATCCGTTAAATCCGGCGTAATTGTGGGCACCACATTATTTATAAACTTCTTTCCTTTTTTGTAAACCTTGAACACTCTTCTGAGGCTGGAAGCTTCGTTGTGAACATAATATTTGCTGTTATCAGCATCATCAATTTTTGTCACACCATCATCATCAATATACGCAGCATCAATATATGTTGACGTATCTCTTGGAAGCTTCTTCTCCCTTAGTTTTTTCCTTGTAATATACCCAATAAATGTATAGATGCAGGCAAAAGTAGGCACACCGATAATCCATCCGATGGGTCCCATTACTCCGCCAAAAAGCATGATTGAAAAAATAACCCAGAAACTCGAAAGTCCTGTAGAATTACCAAGAATAATAGGTCCAAGGATATTTCCGTCAAACTGCTGCAGAATGACAAGCATAATAAGGAAAACCAATGCTTTCCAGGGATTGATCATGATAAGAAGTACCAGTCCGAAGAATCCACCGATATAGGGACCAAAAAACGGGATAATATTCGTAATTCCTACTATGAATGAAAGCAGTACAGGATAAGGAATATTGAGCACTTCACAGAAAATAAAAGCTATGAGTCCGATTATAAGTGAGTCAACAAGCTTTCCAATTACAAATCCCGTGAATGTGAAGTTTGCATATCTGAATGCACTGATGACTTCATTTGCCATATCCTTTCTAAGGAATGCATAGCAAAGCTTCTTTGCCTGTCCTGCAAAGTTTTCTTTGGAATTTAAAACATAAACTGCAACGATTATTCCTACTATCAGATAAAAGAATACCTGAACAGCACTAATCATGCTCTTTGTTGCCCTCTGGATAACGGTAGTCAGATTAGGTACAAGCTTGGACTTAAATGTATCCGTTATCGTAGAGGAATACTGCTGTAAAACACTGTCGAATACAATCCTTACTCTCGGATTGTCATCCAGATATTTATCAATGAACTTCTGAGTGTTTGATACGTAAGATGGAAAACTGTTAACAATCTCATTAATACTCTTTACCAGTTGAGGTATGAGTACCGCAAGCATTGCATATAAAACAATAAAGAGAAAAGCGATTGTAAGTAATACAGAAACACTTCTTACCTTCTTTTTCTTTTTCCTGTTTACGGGATTTTTAAGATCAATTCCCTTGAGTTTATAAATGGGATAAAACCACCTGTTCTCAATAAAGTTGAGAACAGGCACAAGAATATAAGCAATAACACAACCTGTTATAATTGGGGTAAGAATACTGATAATGTTTCCAATGCCCTTATTAACAGTCTTCCAGTTAAAGATAAGATAATAGATAAGCATAAGTATTACACTGCAGATAATAACTGACATCATAATACTTGCCTGTTTTTTCCCCGGCTTCCATTTCATACCAAACATCCTCCCCAAAGATCTGAAACAAAAATATTTGTATCAGCATCAGATATTTTCAAGTCTGTCCACAAGAACATCCATGAAATCAGGCTCATACTCTTCAATCTTTCCCTGATCACATTTGACTGCAAATTCAGGATCAAGAGGAATTCTTGCAAGAACATCAAGTCCGTTTGCAGCTGCATAGCTGTCGATCTTGCTTTCGCCAAATACATATATAGGCTTTCCGCAATGAGGACAGTTCATGTAGCTCATGTTTTCAACAAGCCCTATAACAGGAACATTCATCATTTTAGCCATATTTACGGCCTTCTCAACGATCATTGAAACAAGTTCCTGAGGGGTTGCAACAACAATTATTCCGTCCACAGGAAGTGACTGGAATACAGTAAGCGGAACATCACCTGTTCCCGGAGGCATATCAACAAACATATAGTCTATATCACCCCAGTTGGTCTCGCCCCAGAACTGCTTAACAACTCCTGCGATTACAGGTCCTCTCCAGATTACGGGATCTGTCTCGTTCTCCATGAGAAGATTTATTGAAACAGTCTTGATTCCTTTATCTGATACTGCAGGAATCATATTTCCGTTTTCGTCTGCATATCTGATAGGGGATACACCGAACATCTTAGGAATGGAAGGTCCTGTGATGTCTGCATCAAGAACTCCTGTCTTATATCCCTTTCTGTTCATGGCACATGCGGAAAGACCTGTTACAAGGCTCTTACCTACTCCGCCTTTTCCGCTGACAACTCCGATCACCTTTTTTACTGTTGTTCCGTCCGCAAGCTTAACTCTGAAGCTTTCCATACTTTCTTTCCTGAAATCTTCAGGAGTTTTCTTCTTTTTTTCTTCTGACATTGATAAAACCACCTAAATAATTATTTTAATAATTTTACATCTGTAAGAGCTATCTCTTCCTTATCCGATTCATCGCAAAGATACTTACTGATTATGTATCTGGGGCGATTCTTTGTCTCAAGATAAATCTTACCAACGTACTCACCTATGATTCCAAGTGAAACCATTATGAGTCCGCCTATTGCCCACACTGATAAAACAGTTGTAGTCCAGCCGGGAATTGTATGTCCCGTAAAATATCTGACAAGGCTGTATATAAATACAGCGATGCTTACACCAAAAATAAAAGCGCCCAACTCTGTAACGAATCGTATGGGTTTTGTACTGAGTGATGTGATACCCTCAAATGCAAACTGAAGCATTTTAAACAGAGGATATTTACTCTCACCTGCAAATCTCTCGGATCTCTCGTAGTATACGATACTGGTTTCAAAACCAAGCATGGGAACTATGCCCCTTAAGAAGAGATTAACTTCACCAAAATCAGCAAGTGCCATGAGTGCACATTTGTCCATAAGTCTGAAATCAGCATGGTTATAGACAATATCAGCGCCCATTTTGCCCATGAGTTTGTAATAATTCTCTGCAGTATGCTTCTTAAAGAAGGTATCTGTATCTCTTCTGCTTCTTACGCCATATACGATATCAGATCCCTCTTTGTACTTTACAATCATCTCGTCAATGGCATCGATATCATCCTGAAGATCGGCATCCATGGATATGGAAACATCGCAAATATCCTTAACAGTCATAAGGCCAGACAAAAGTGCATTCTGATGACCTCTGTTCCTTGAAAGCTTGATTCCCTGGAAAATCTCATTTTCCTGATGAAGCTTTTCAATGATATTCCAGGTTTCATCCTTTGAACCGTCATCAACAAAAACTATCCTGCTGCTTCTGTCAATTTCGCCTCTTTCCATAAGAGTTTTTAATTTATTAAAAAGCCTTTTGGATGTCTCAGGTAAAACTTCCTGCTCGTTATAGCATGGAATTACCATAAATAGTCTGTTACTGCTTTGCATTGATGTAGTTAACCAGTCCTTCTCTGTCGATTATCTTCTGCATGAACTCAGGGAAAGCCTGACCCTGATATGTCTTACCGGTTGTCTCATCTGTGATTATACCGGTATCAAAATTAACACTGACCTTATCACCGTTCTGAATCTCTTTTGCAGCTTCCTCACACTCAACAATCGGAAGTCCGATATTGATACTGTTTCTGTAGAAAATACGTGCAAATGTTTCAGCGATTACACAGGATACACCTGCAGCTTTAATAGCAATCGGTGCGTGCTCACGTGAAGAACCGCATCCGAAGTTCTTGTTCGCAACAATAATATCGCCTTCTTTTACATTCTGTATAAAAGTCTTATCGATATCTTCCATACAATGAGCAGCAAGCTCCTTGGGATCAGTTGTATTAAGATATCTTGCAGGGATAATAACATCTGTATCTACATTATCACCGAATTTAAAAACGCTTCCTTTGGCTTCTTTCATTTCTGTTCTCCTCGCTTTCTGCCATTACAGTTCTGAAGGCTGTGATAATTTGCCTGTTATCGCACTTGCAGCTGCTACAGCAGGTGAAGCAAGATAAATCTCAGAATCAGTAGCACCCATTCTTCCTACAAAGTTACGGTTGGTAGTGGAAACACATCTCTCGCCTGAAGCAAGAATACCCATATAACCGCCAAGGCAAGGTCCGCAGGTAGGAGTTGAAACTACTGCTCCTGCTTCAATAAAGGTTTTAAGAAGACCTTCTTCCATAGCCTGCATATAAATTGACTGTGTTGCAGGAATAATAATGCATCTAACGGAATCTGCAACTTTTCTTCCCTTAAGGATTTCAGCGGCACATCTCATATCATCAATTCTTCCGTTAGTACATGAACCGATAACAACCTGGTCAATCTTGATCTCATCAATTTCATCAAAAGTATGTGTATTTTCCGGAAGATGAGGGAATGCAACTGTGGGAGTAAGCTTTGAAAGATCAATAGTGTACTCCTCATCATATTCAGCATCCTCGTCAGCTTCGAATATCTTATATTCTCTATTGGGAGCATGCTCTTTCATGTATTCAATGGCTTTTTCATCAACAGGAAAAATACCGTTCTTTCCGCCTGCTTCAATTGCCATGTTTGCAATTGTAAATCTGTCATCCATTGTAAGAGAACTTACACCGTCTCCCACAAATTCCATTGACTTGTAAAGAGCGCCATCAACACCGATCATTCCGATGATATGAAGTATTACATCCTTACCGCTTACAAATTTGTTCAGCTTACCTGTAAGATTAAACTTAATTGCTGAAGGCACCTTAAACCATGCCTTACCTGTAGCCATTCCTGCAGCCATATCAGTAGAACCGATACCTGTACTGAATGCGCCAAGTGCACCATAAGTACATGTCTGGGAATCAGCACCGATGATAAGATCACCTGCAACTGTAAGACCTTTTTCAGGAAGAAGTGCATGCTCGATGCCCATCTGTCCTACTTCAAAATAGTTGGTAATCTCATTTCTTCTTGCAAATTCTCGTACACATTTGCAGTTTTCAGCTGATTTAATATCCTTATTGGGAACAAAATGATCAGGAACAAGAGCTATCCTGTCTTTATTGAAAACGCCCTCTGTATTGAACTTTTCCATCTCTTTAATGGCAACGGGGCTGGTAATATCATTACCAAGTACCAGATCCAAATCTGCTTCTATAAGTTGTCCGGCTTTAACTTCACTAAGGCCGGCATGTGCTGCCAGGATTTTCTGGCTCATTGTCATTTTACTCATATAACTCCTACCCTTTCATTATCATATAACTATAAAATTACCATATTTTGTGGTCTTTGTAAAAAGGGGACAATGCCCCCTATATCCCAAATTATTCTACTGCGCGTTCTTTCATTCTGTAAAAAATAATGTATGCAAGTAGCATCAAAGCACCAGCGAATGAAAGAATCATTCCGGGTCTGAATCCGTCCGGAACATAGTCCGCTCTGATTTCATGAACGCCGGGATCAACCATGACGCCTATCATTCCATAGGTAGCTTTGTAGGTTTCAGCTTTTTCTCCGTCAACTGTAAGCGTAAATCCTTTAGAAAAAGGCACCGAGAAAAATACCATTTTTCTTGAATCAAGATTTGTTGTGCGTGCATAAAAACCTTTTGTGCTTGTTTCAAAGGTTTCGCAGGAAGTTTCATTTCTATCTGCGCAGTTCTCGGCAAAAATATCAAGCGGCATGGTGTCTTTATAATAGCTTGCAGGAAGTTCCTTAAGTCCGCTGATTTCATCAGCATCAGAATCATCCAGGACTACTGCTACTGACAAAATTCTGTCCTTGGTATCCTCATTTTCGATATCATCAAAATCAGACTCTGTAATATAGTAATCATAAGCAAAGCCCATTTTTATATAGTTTCTGTTAAGATAAATATCGAAACCGTTCTGTGTATTGTCGTACTGATAACCTTCTATTCCCTCTCCTGTCTCAAAAATTCCGTCATCGTTTATTCTTGAGTTCTCAATATAGTATTTTGCAGATGTAATGGCCCTGAGTCCAATGTTTTCTCTGGGTATTTTTGTTTCTACACTTCTTGAAATATTGGCTGCACCATAAAGGAAATTAAAGGTTTCTGCAGGAATTGTACTTATAAAGCTGTGAAGTGAACCGATTCCCCATACCATATCATAATTGGTAGCTGTGTTATCGGTTTCATCCCTGTAAAACTCATCGCCCTGTAGCTCTGGAACGAATTCCAGCATCTGATTCTGCCACTCCTGCTTTCCGTAATCAGATATAAGACTGCTTCCGTTTATAAGAACGATATGTGTTGAAGTTACTGCGCCAATCACAGTAAGACAAAGAATTATCTTCATCTTCATTAAAGGCTTTTTAAATGGAATCTCTCTTTCCTTAGGAAGCTTTATCCTATCCATTCTTTTTGGCACGAAATATATGATTGCTATTAGTAAAATCAGAGTTGCTGCAGTTCCGATTATCTGTCTTATATAAAACTTCTGATTTTCAATCATTCCGAAATCAAGTAAATTACCTGAACTGTCATACACAGGGAATATGGAAATCAAAAGAATAAGTACAAAAAGTGCTGAATTTATCAGTACTCCTCGTTTTAGTGCGGTGCCCGATCCTCTTTCCACCATAATAGCTGTCATTAGTGACATAAAAAGGATTGGCATATAATACCATCTGCAGTAATAATCCTCATTAAGAAGTGAAAAGCATGCATTAAGCCCCGGAATAGCTGCTATTATAAGGCATGTAAGAAGAAGTCTTCTGAATATCCTGCCGTTTTTACTCTTTTGTAAAAAGTAAGCAATTACACCTGTAAGGCCAAAAACAGGAAGGTACACAGCAAGAGATGAAACCCTTACGGTTCCTGTATAAAATACAGTTCCCTTGCCTATAATATCCGGTATCATAACCATGCTTTTTAATATATCCCAGAGCATATTCATGCTTGGATATGAAACAAGGTCATAACCGTTTAATACATTACCCAGTCTGTCATTTCCGCTTACGGAAAGCGCGGCCTGCAGCACATAAAAAGCTCCAATTAAAACACCGCACACTCCTCCGAACAATGCTCTTCCCATCATTCTGAGAATAGTCCTGAAACGGTTTCCCGGAACATATCTCACAATAAAATATATTAAAAGGAAAACCACCTGACCGAAGAAAAAGTAATAGTTTATAACAGCCATAAGAGTTGTCATTAGTGCAAAACCAATAAGCTTCTCTCCGCCCGGAATATAAAACCAGTGATCCTTGTGATGATCAACATCCATAAGCCTGTCAAAAGTCAGAAGATACAGAGGGAAAAATGCAACCACATCTGTAAAATGATTAAAGACTATATTACAAGCGTTAAAACCGGAAAATGCATAGAGAATTGCTCCCAGCATCGCTGATTCATCGCGGATCACGTATTTTCTGATATATAAATAAGCAGTAACTGAACAGACCGCATATTTAAGCGCCATTATAAAAGGCATCATATACGGAATCCAGCTTTCGGGAAAAGGAATTGTAAGATAGAAAAATGGGCTTCCCAACAGGTAGAATGAAAACGAACCTATCATCGAAGTCCCAAGATCTACATTCCAGTTCCAGAATAAATTACCATTTCTGAGTGCTCTGTGAGCCTGAATATAAAAAGGAATCTGCTGAACGTTATAATCTCCGTAATAGAAAAACGGCATTCCTCTTTTGATAAAGAATGGCAAAACTGCCAGTGTATACATAACAAAAGAAAGCACCGCTAATTGCAGCACTCTCACATATGTCGGACGTTGTTTATAAAAACTTCGTGTTTCTTCCATATCCATGGATCTGAATACCCTTCTAAAAAGTGCTGCCGCATAAGCGACAGCACTTAGTATTTTAGTTATTTATAAGCTTGTCGTTCTCGTTATTCCAGCTGTAAAGCTTTCTGATTTCCTTACCAATCTGCTCAGCGGGATGCTCAGATGCAAGCTTTCTCATTGCATTGAAGTGAACCTGTCCACCGGCTTCGCTCATATCAAGAAGGAATTCCTTAGCGAATGTACCATCCTGGATATCTGAAAGGATCTTCTTCATAGCCTTCTTGGTATCCTCTGTAACGATCTTAGGACCTGTTACATAATCACCGTACTCAGCTGTGTTGGAGATTGAATATCTCATTCCAGCAAAACCTGACTGATAGATCAGATCTACGATAAGCTTCATCTCATGTACACACTCGAAGTATGCATTTCTGGGATCATAACCAGCCTCAACAAGAGTCTCGAAACCTGCCTGCATAAGTGCGCAAACACCGCCGCAAAGTACAGCCTGCTCACCGAAGAGGTCTGTCTCTGTCTCTGTTCTGAA
>CAMVLM010000048.1 GCA_947168335.1 uncultured Butyrivibrio sp.
AAAACAGGAACCAAAGGTAAGACAACAACAACTTACCTTATTAAGAGCATGCTTGAAAATGCCGGACACAAGTGCGGACTTATAGGAACAATTGAAGTGATCATAGGTGATGAGCATATTCATTCTGAAAACACCACACCTGAATCTTATGATCTTCAGAAATATATGCGCAAAATGGTTGATGCAGGCTGTGACTGTGTTGTTATGGAAGTTTCATCACAGGGACTTATGCTTCACAGAAGTCAGGGCTTCATATATGATATCGGAGTTTTCACAAACATCGAGCCGGATCATATAGGCCCCAATGAGCATAAAGATTTTGAAGACTATATGCATTGCAAGGGTCTTTTGTTTAAACAGTGTAAGATCGGTATTGCCAATGCCGATGATCCCAGAATGGAGGATGTACTTGAAGGTCATACCTGTGATCTTACAACTTATGGTTTCTCAGAGGATGCGGATCTTCGTGCTATTAATCTTGCATATATGCATAAACCCGGCGAGCTGGGAGTTTTATTTGATACAAGCGGATGCCTTGAGATTCACGCAGAAGTTCCTACACCCGGCAGATTCAGTGTGTATAACGCACTTTGTGCTATTGATGTGGCAAGAATCCTTGGCGCTGACAGCCATGAGATAACCGAGGCTTTGAAAAAAGCCCGTGTCAAGGGAAGAATAGAAATGGTCAGGGTTTCAGATGAGTTCACACTGATGATCGATTATGCACACAATGCAATGGCACTTAAGAGTCTTCTCAGCACAATAAGAGATTATCATCCCAACAGACTTATATGCGTGTTTGGATGCGGTGGAAACAGATCAAAGCTTAGACGTTTTGAAATGGGTGAAGTCAGTGGTAAGCTTGCCGACCTTACAATCATAACTTCAGATAATCCTAGATTTGAAGAGCCCATGGATATTATCAGGGACATCGAGACAGGCATGAAGAAGACTGACGGCGAGTACATTATGATTGAGGATAGAAAAGAAGCTATACGCTATGCCATAGAAAACGGAGAGCATGGTGACATAATTGTTCTTGCAGGTAAAGGTCACGAGGATTATCAGGAAATCAAGGGTGTTAAATACCCCATGGATGAAAGAGTACTGATAAAGGAAATACTTGAAGAGATAAATAATAAATAATGCCAGGTAGTGGTTTTGAATACGCGAACTTAATAATAGATATTTCTCATGAAAAGGTGGACCGCCCTTTTCAGTACAGAATACCGGAGAGACTTCGCGGCCGTGTGGATGTCGGAAGCTGCGTCAGAATCCCTTTTGGTATGGGCAATACTTTGCGCACAGGATATGTTGTGGAACTCATGAAGGAACCTGTCTGTGCACCGGAGAAAATAAAAGAGATCATAGAACTGGCTGAAGGTGAGGTTTCCGTCGACAGTGTAATGGTCAGGCTTTCAGCCTGGATGCACAGATACTACGGGTCAACCATGATAAGTGCCCTCAGAACAGTTTTGCCGGTAAGAAAAAAGGTGGGAACTCTTAAGCACAGATATGTAAGGCTTATTGGAAGTGAAGCAGAGGCTGCAGACTTTTTCAATACCTGTGTAAAAAAACATCAGGTTGCAAGAGCAAGGCTTTTGGAAGCACTTCTTCAGAATCCCGACGAGAGAATTCCTTATGAGATTGTGTGTGGGAAACTGAATGTTACTGCGGCTACAATTAAGAGTCTGTCCGATAAGGGGATAATAGCAATAGATACAGAGGATTATTACAGGAACCCCATCGGAGACGTTAAAAAGCAGGAAAAAAATATCACCTTAAGCGTAGAGCAGAAGGCAATATCAGACAGAGTTATTTCTGATTATGATAATGGAATAAGGGATACTTATTTAATTCACGGAATTACGGGCAGCGGTAAAACTGAAGTTTACATAGACATGATAGAAAGAATGGTTGCAAGAGGAAAGCAGGCTATTGTGCTTATTCCGGAGATTGCGCTTACCTATCAGACTCTGATGAGGTTTTACAGGCATTTTGGAGAGCGGGTTTCTGTCATGAATTCCACTCTTTCTGCCGGAGAAAAATATGATCAGGCAAGAAGAGCAAGGGAAGGTGATATCGATATTATCATCGGTCCGCGTTCCGCTCTTTTTACACCTTTTCCGGATCCCGGACTGATAATAATTGATGAGGAACATGAGAGCTCCTACAAAAGTGAGACCATGCCAAAGTACCATGCCAGAGAGACAGCGATAGAACTGGCAAAGCTTGTTCCCGGAGGAGCAAGTGTTGTTCTTGGTTCTGCAACGCCTTCGCTGGAAGCGTATTACAGAGCAAAGACAGGTGTATACAAGCTTTTTGAGCTGGACAGACGCCTCACTGGAGGCACGCTTCCTGAGGTGGAGATTGCAGATTTAAGAGAGGAGCTGCGTAGCGGAAATCGTTCTATTTTCAGCAGGGCTCTTCAGTTAAAAATGCAGGAAACGCTGGATAGCGGCCATCAGGCCATGCTTTTTATTAATAGAAGAGGACTGGCCGGTTTTGTGTCCTGCAGGTCATGTGGCTATGTCTTCAAATGTCCGCACTGTGATGTATCCCTGTCGGAGCACAGAGGAGGCATGCTTGTTTGCCATTATTGCGGATACACACAGCCGATATCAAAAATCTGTCCTGAATGCGGATCCAAATATGTGACGGCATTCAGAGCCGGAACCCAACAGATAGAAAAAGAAGTAAATAAGTTTTTTCCCAAGGCAAGGGTTCTCAGGATGGATGCTGATACAACAAGGGCAAAGGGAAGCTATGAGAAAATTCTTTCCGCTTTTGCTTCGGAGGAAGCGGATGTTCTTGTAGGAACGCAGATGATTGTAAAAGGACATGATTTTCCGAATGTTACGCTGGTGGGAATACTGGCGGCAGATATGTCTCTTTATGCGGCGGATTACAGAGCAGGAGAGAGAACGTTTCAGCTTCTTACACAGGCAGCGGGCAGAGCCGGAAGAGGCAAATATCCCGGAAGTGTTGTGATCCAGTCATATCAGCCTGATAATTACAGCATTCAGTGTGCAGCAAGGCAGGACTACAAGGATTTTTATGAGGAAGAAATCTCATACAGAAAGCTTCTTAAATATCCTCCGGCTGCGCATATGCTTGCGATTCAGATAATGGCTGAAAATGAAGAGTATGGCAGACAGATAGCATCCAGAATTCGTGCGGAGATTGAAATCAGAAAAATAAAGGATATGATAATAATAGGTCCTGCTTCTGCATCCATTGGAAAAATAAATGATGTATACCGTATGGTCATATATCTGAAAAATGAGGATATGGATGGGCTGATAAATGCAAGGGAATGTGCCTGCGATCTTCTTGATTATCTTGAGAAGAACGGAAAGCTCAGAGGTATACAGGTGCAATTTGATTTTGACCCGATGCAGGGATTTTAGTATAATGAGTGGTTGTTAATGTTCAAAATTGTGAAAGGTGAGTAATTATGGCACTTAGAGAAATCAGAGAATATGGTGATGATGTGCTTGCACGCCCCTGCAAAGAGGTGAAGGAGGTAACTCCCAGAATACGCGAGCTTATTGATGATATGCTGGAGACTATGTATGACGCATGCGGAGTTGGACTTGCAGCTCCTCAGGTCGGCGTACTTAAAAGAATTGTTGTAATCGACTGTACAGGAGATGATCCTCATGTACTTATCAATCCTGTTATTTTGGAAACAAGCGGTGAGCAGACAGGCTACGAAGGATGCCTTTCTCTTCCCGGAAAATCAGGAGTTGTAACAAGACCCAACTATGTTAAGGTAAGGGCTTATGATATAGATATGAAGCCTTTTGAACTTGAGGGTACAGAACTTCTGGCAAGAGCTATCTGTCATGAGACTGACCATCTTGACGGACATATGTATGTTGAGAAGGTTGAAGGTGAACTCGTAAACAATGAGGACCTTCAGGCAGAGGCTGAGGAAGAATAATTATGAAGATAGTATATATGGGAACTCCGGATTTTGCAGTTCCGGCACTTGAGGCTCTTATTGAAGCAGGTCATGAGATAATGGCTGTAGTCACTCAGCCTGACAGACCGAAGGGCAGAGGAAAAGAGCTTGCCATTTCCCCTGTTAAGGAGTGTGCGCTTAAGCATAATCTCAGAGTTTTACAACCGGAAAAGATTAAGACAGAGGATTCTGTAAAAGAGCTTAAGACAATTGATGCCGATATCTATGTTGTAGCGGCTTTTGGTCAGCTTCTTTCACAGGAGATACTTGATATTCCAAAGTTCGGATGCATTAATATCCATGCTTCACTGCTTCCAAAGTACAGAGGAGCAGCGCCTATACAGCAGGCGATCATGGAGGGTGATAAGGAGACCGGTGTTACCATTATGCAGATGGCACTTGGAATGGATACCGGTGATATTCTTATTGCAAGATCAATACCGATAGAGAAAGAGGATACCGGCGGAAGTCTTTTTGACAAGCTGAGTATTCTTGGTGGTGAGCTTGTGGTTGAGGCACTTCCACTTATTGAAAAGGGTGAACTTATTCCTGTACCGCAGGACGAAGATAAGGCGACAAAGTGCGGTAAGATTTCAAAGGAAATGGGACTTATAAGATGGGATGCTTCCGCTGAAAAAATATCTGATCTTGTAAGGGCACTTAATCCCTGGCCCAGCTCTTTTACAAAGCTTGACGGAAAGATGCTTAAAATCTGGAGAGCAAAGGCTGTTGCAGCTAAAGCAAAGGGAAAGCCCGGCACCATTAGTGAAGTCAGAAAGGATGCCTTCAGCGTTGTTACAGGAGATGGTGTTCTTGAAGTATATGAGGTTCAACTTGAGGGGAAGAAGCGCATGGATGTAAAGGATTTTCTTCTTGGATATGACATTAAATCCGGCGATTCGTTGAACTGAAGACTGTTATCACGAAAATGACGGAGGGTGACGGTAAGGAGGAAGTATGTATTATTCTTATGGATATTTTGATATGAGCTATATTCTTGTGCTGATCGGGGCAGTGCTTTGCATGATTGCCAGCGCAAGGGTAAAGTCCACTTACAATAAATATGCCAGAGTCAGAAGTATGTGCGGCATGACAGGTGCACAGGCAGCTATAGAGATTCTTCGCAGAAACGGTATGACAGATGTTCATGTTCAGCATGTTCCCGGTGAATTGTCAGACCACTTTGATCCGAGAACAAGAACTGTTAATCTTTCAGACAGCACATTTGATTCCACAAGTGTTGCTGCAATCGGAGTTGCAGCCCATGAATGCGGACACGCACTTCAGCATCAGACCGGATATCTGCCGCTCAATATCAGATCTGCGCTTGTACCTGCAGCAAATATCGGTTCCAAGATCGGTCTTCCCATCATTATGGTTGGCCTGATCTTCGGATTGACTCCTCTTGCTGAAATTGGTATATGGGTGTTTGCGCTTGCTGTTTTATTTCAGGTAGTTACACTTCCGGTAGAGTTTGATGCCTCTCACAGAGCTCTTGTTATGCTTGATGAGTATGGCATTCTTGCTGATGATGAGGTTGATCAGACCAGGAAGGTGCTTAGTGCGGCTGCACTTACATATGTTGCGGCAGCTGCTTCTACAATTTTGCAGCTTTTACGTCTTATCATGATCGTTAATGGTGGAAGACGTTCACGGAGGTAAAATGGCCGACAAGGTTAATTTAAGGAAAATTGTTCTGGAAATCCTTATGGAAATGGAGGATTTGGATAAGCGTACTCTGTCTACCATAAACAGGGTACTGGACAGGTACGATTATCTTGATGGTCAGAGCAAGTCATTTATTAAATATCTTACGGAAGGAACCCTTGAGAGAAAGATAACTCTTGATTATGTTATCAATCAGTTTTCAAAGACTCCCACCAATAAAATGGCGATTCAGATTCTCTGTATTTTGAGAATGAGTGCCTATCAGATTCTTTTTATGAATTCTGTGCCTGATTCTGCAGCCGTTAACGAAGCGGTTAAGCTCACCGGAAAATATCATTTCTTTGGGCTTAAGGGCTTTGTTAATGCTGTCCTGAGGAACATTTCCAGGAAAAAGGACAAAATAGTATGGCCTGCAGTGGGAGAAACAAGCGAGAGTATGGCCAGACATCTTTCAATCAGATATTCTGAGCCCGAATGGCTCGCTACAATGTGGATTGAAGAATATGGTTTTGAGAAAACAAAGATGATGTTTGACTTTTTCCTGAAACCAAGACCGGTTACCATAAGGTTTGCAAGAAGGCTTGATGCTGAAGCTCTAAAAGAGCTTATAGCCAGAATGAAGACGGCTAATAACGGTAAGATTTCAATGAAGGTCAATGATCTTCTGCCTTATGCCATGGAACTGAAGCACACTGATAATATCAGATATCTTCCAGGATTTGATGAGGGGGCCTTTTTTGTTCAGGACGTAAGCTCCATGCTTGTTTGTGATCTTGCGGATTTTAAGCAGGATGGAATAGTAGTTGATGTATGCGCTGCACCCGGTGGAAAAACTCTTCATGCAAGTGACAAGTTAAGAGGTACCGGACGAGTAATTGCCAGAGACATATCGGAAAATAAGTGCATGATTATACGAGAAAACGTTCGTAGAATGCGCCTTGAAAATATAACCGTAGAACCTTATGATGCTGAGAAACATGACCCCAGTCTGGAAGGCAAGGCAGATGTTCTGTTGTGCGATCTTCCGTGCTCAGGCCTGGGAGTTATAGGCAGAAAGCCTGATATTAAGATGAATGTAGGTGAGGATTCAATCCTTAATCTTCAGCTCAAACAGAGAAATATAATTGAGTCTGTGTGGAATTACGTTAAGCCCGGTGGTATTATGATGTACAGCACATGCACCGTCGCGAAGGAGGAAAACGAGGACAATGTGGAATGGATATTGAAGAACTTTCCATTTGAGCCTGTTGACCTGACTCCCAAGCTTCCTGAAAAGATGAAGGGAATTGAGAGCGCTTCCAAGGGCTATATTCAGATCCTTCCCGGGGAGTATGGAACCGACGGATTTTTCATTGCAAAATTCAGAAGAAGTATCAGCTGATAGTTTTGGCAGGCAGTTTCACTTTAGGAATAAAAATTTGGAAAAAACAGATATAAAGTCCCTTACAAAGGACGAACTGACACAAAAAATTAAAGAAATGGGGGAGCCCGGCTTTAGAGCCGGGCAAATCTATGACTGGATGCACAAGAAGCAGGCGGTCTCTTTTGAGGAGATGACAAATCTGTCAAAGAATCTGAGAGAGAAGCTTAATGAGGAGTGCGTTTTAACAGCTCTTAAGGTAACCCGTGTCCAGGAATCACAGATAGATGGAACCAGGAAATATCTTTTTGCATTGGCTGATGGAAATCTCATTGAGAGTGTTTTTATGAAGTACAGATTTGGAAACAGCGTCTGTGTTTCTTCCCAGGTGGGATGCAGAATGGGATGCAGATTCTGTGCTTCCACAATAGATGGAGTTGAGAGAAACCTCAGAGCTTCAGAGATCCTTGATCAGATATATTCCATAATGAGGGATACGGGAGAGAAGATCTCAAGAGTTGTAGTAATGGGAAGCGGAGAACCTCTGGATAATTATGATGAAATCCTGAGATTCGTAAAGCTGCTTACGGATGAAAATGGTCTGAATCTGGGCCAGAGAAATCTCACCATATCAACTTGCGGAATTGTACCTAACATGAAAAGACTGGCGGATGAGAAGCTCCAAATCAATCTGGCAATTTCGCTTCATGCTTCCAATCAGAAAAAGAGGCAGGAGCTTATGCCTATAGCCAATAAGTATTCCATGGAAGAGCTTCTGGATGCCTGCAGATATTATTTTGATAAGACCGGAAGACAGCTTACATTTGAGTATTCCCTTGTTGGTGGAGTCAATGATTCCCGCGAGGATGCAGATGAACTTGCAGGACTTCTTAAAGATTTAAACTGTGTAGTTAATCTTATTCCTGTTAATCCTATTAAGGAAAGGGATTATGTAGAGAGTACAAGAGAAAAGGTTCTTGCTTTTCAGCATAAGCTTGAAGAGAGAAAAATAAATGCTACAGTAAGACGAGAAATGGGGCGTGACATAGACGGTGCCTGCGGTCAGCTTCGCAGGAGACACCTGGAAGATATGAAAGGGGATTAAATGGCTATAAGAATAATTACTGATTCGGCAAGTGATATTTCTCAGGAAAGGGCAAAGGAGTGGGGAATTAAGGTTATTCCCATGAAGGTCAGATTTGGTGAAGAGGAATTTCTGGACGGAGTTACACTTCCTTACAATATCTTTTATGAGAAACTTGTGGAGACTGATCAGATACCCAAGACAAGTCAGATACCGCCATTTGAGTTTCAGGAGATTTTTGAGGAAGCAGTTTCGGCAGGTGATGAGGTTGTTTGCATGACTCTGTCCTCAGGTGTTTCAGGTTGTTATCAGAGTGCTTGTATCGCAGCTGATGATTTCGGGGACAAGGTACATGTAATCGATACCAGACAGTTCTGTATAGCCGAGTATATTCTGGTGAAGAGGGCTGTAAAACTCAGGGATGAGGGAAAATCCGCTGCTGAAATTACTGAAATCATTGAAAAAGAAAAGACGGAAGCCAGAGTCATCTCAGTTTTTGATACATTGGAATACTTAAAACTCGGAGGCAGAATTTCTTCGGCTGCAGCCATAGCCGGAGGCGTTTTATCGATAAAGCCTGTAATAACGATTGAGGACGGAGTTGTTCAGGTTGTTGGTAAGGCAAGAGGTTCCAAGAACGGTAACAATATGCTCAAGCAGTATATAACAAAGGATGGCGGCATTGATTTTGACAAACCGTTATGCCTTGCATATTCCGGATTATCTGATGATATGTTAAAGAAATATATTGAGGATAGTAAGGAGCACTATGAGGGACATGAGGACAGCCTTGAAATAGCACATGTTGGTGCTGCTATAGGTACATATGCAGGTCCCGGTGCGATTGCTGTAGCTTATTTTCCAAAAGGTAATAAATAAAGAAAGGTAACACAATAATGAAAAAAGCATTTGATAACGACAAATACATATCCATGCAGTCAGAGAAGATTCGCGAGAGAATCGGTAAATTTGGCGGAAAGCTCTATATGGAATTCGGTGGAAAACTCTTTGATGATTATCACGCATCAAGAGTGCTTCCGGGTTTTCAGCCTGATTCAAAGATAAGAATGCTCACTCAGCTCAAGGAAGATGTGGAGATTGTAATCGTAATCAACTCCGGAGATATTGAGAAGAACAAGGTCAGAGGAGATCTTGGAATTACTTATGATATGGATGTTCTTCGTCTTATCGATGCTTTTCATGATTATGGTCTTTATGTTGGAAGCGTAGTACTTACTAGATACGATGGAACAGATACTGTTATTCAGTATCAGAAAAAGCTTGAGAGCCTTGGACTTAAGGTTTACAAGCACTATTCTATTCCCGGATATCCTTCAAATATTCCGCTTATCATCAGTGATGAGGGTTATGGCAAAAACGAATATATAGAGACAAAGCATTCACTTATTGTTGTAACTGCACCCGGTCCCGGAAGCGGAAAGATGGCCGTATGCTTATCTCAGCTTTACCATGAAAACAGACACGGAGTTAAGGCAGGTTATGCTAAGTTCGAGACCTTCCCTATCTGGAATATTCCGCTGCAGCATCCTGTTAACCTCGCTTACGAGGCAGCAACAGTTGATCTTGCGGATATGAATATGATCGATCCTTATCATCTTGAAGCTTATGGTGAGACAACTGTAAACTACAACCGTGACGTTGCTGTTTTCCCTGTACTCAATGCAATGTTCAAGGAAATTTACGGAGATTCACCTTACAAGTCACCTACAGACATGGGCGTAAATATGGCAGGTAACTGCATTGTTGATGACGAAGCAGCAAGAACTGCCGGAAAACAGGAGATTATCCGCAGATATTACAAGGAATTATGTGAAAAGAGAAAGGGTGGAAGTTCTCAGGACAGAATAGAACTTCTTGAACTCCTTATGCAGAAGGCAGGATGTTCTGTTCAGGACAGACCTATTGTTGCAGCAGCAAACCTCAAGGCAGAGCTTACAGGTTCACCTGCAGCTGCTATCGAGCTTCCTGACGGACAGATCATTACAGGAAAGACCAGTGCCCTTATGGGTGCCACCAGTGCAATGGTGCTTAATGCCCTTAAAGCAATGGCGGGGGTTCCGGATGAAGCACAGCTCATCGCTCCTTCCATCATCGAGCCTATACAGAATCTGAAGGTTCAGCAGCTTGGAGGACATAATCCTCATCTGCATGTTGGAGAAATCCTTATTGCGCTTACAATCTGTGCTGCATCAGATCCATCAGCAAAGGCTGCCCTTGATCAGCTTGATAAGCTCAGAGGCCTGGAAGTACACTCAACAGTTATACTTTCACCTGTTGATGAGAATACTTTCCATAAGCTAGGTGTAAACCTTACATGCGAAGCCAAGTACCAGACAAAGAAGCTTTATCATGGATAATTAATCGAAAAAGCATTTATTTCATAATGATTTTATAGAATTATTAGAATTTATAATAAGATACCGTGTTATAATTTGAAGTGTAATCGATTTGTTTGTCATTCCGATATTTTTATGACTTGGATAATAAACGGAGGCGAATATGAATCAAGGCTTATATAACGCGGTATTTTGTGTTGGAGAGCAGAAAATTGACCCTTTTGCAGCTGCCAATGTGGACTTTGATAAGATTATCGGAGACATGAGGCTTGGCGGGTACGAAATCACATCCCTTAATGTTGCAGAGTTTATCGTGCTTCATCAACTGGATGATATGAGAAAGTACAAGAATGCGATTATGGACGAATCAGCAGGTGCTGACAACCGCGATTCATTCTGCCTTGAGAAATACGGTATATCTTTTAAGGATATCGATGCTCTGGAACCGACTACGGACATCGAATGGGACTTAAAGAGCGGACAGGTTATTCTCTTTTTAGGACATGATGCTATATACAAAGAAGATGCCTATATGAAGCTGTTTGGAAACACACTTCAGAAGTTCTGTCAGGATACCGGATTCCTTTACACTAAGCTTGGTGAGGCTATTTAATAATTAAAATTCCTCTTCTTTCTTAAATAACTCTTCTAAAGATGGCTCGACGCGAGTATACCTCCGCCGGGTCATTTATTTTGCCGTTTCAGGGGCTTTTATGCGAGTAAAATGGCTTATTCAAAGGAATTGTCGGATTTATTAATGTTTTCTTAAGAATGGGGGTAATATATTACATTTTGCTTAAAGAATTGATAGAATTAATTCGATGTCGCCCTTGGTGTTTTTATAGTATGGAGGAAAAAATATGCTGAGTAAAGGAGATTGTGTAGTATACGGAAATCATGGACTTTGTGAGGTTAAGGATATACTTGTTCCGACTTTTTTAGAGAGGGGAAACGAGACGTTATACTATAGCATGGTCTCAAGCATTGACAGCAAGGGGGTAATTTATGTTCCTGTGGAGGGAGCAGAGGAGAAGATGCGTGATGCCATTGACGCAGTTGAGGCTGAAGAGCTTATTGATGAGATAGATGAGCTTGAAGTTTATGACATTCCTGCAGGTAAGAAGGCAGAAGCTGTTATTGTCGATGTTATCAAGCGTAATCAGGCACCTGAGATGATGTGTCTTGTTAAATCTCTTCGCAGAATTAAAGCTGTAAGAGCAGCTGAAGGTAAGAAGTTTGCATCTATGGATGAGAAGTATCTTGGAATTGCTGAGAAGCTACTTTATTCTGAAATGGCTTATTCTATGGAGTCCAAGCTTGATGCTGTAAAAGAGAGAGTATGCAGTGAACTTTCACAGCTTACACTTGCCTGATAAATAATAAAAATAATAGTATGCAGGCAACAGTAAGCTACTTCAAGAGCTGACAAAAAGTATTTGTATAGCGTATTTAATGCCCTTCCGGGAAAAAAGGAAGGGCATTTTTATGTAGTTGTTATAAGCTCTGATATATTCTTGAATTTTATATTCAAGAATGTATAATTTTCTATTATGAATTCAAAAACAATTAAACTTTATGATGAAAAACCATATGAAACAGAATTTGAAGCAACTGTCTTAAGTTGTACCGAATCGGACAGGAAGCAGGGACAGTACAGGCTTGTGCTTGACAGAACACAGTTTTTTCCGGAGGAGGGAGGACAGACACCTGACAGAGGATATATATGCCAGGAAGGTTCATCTGAGGAAATTTCTGTGATCGATGTGCAGATTAAAGGTGATATTATTTATCATTATATTGATAAGCCTCTTACAGAGGGCACAACCATTCATGGCAAGACAGACTGGAACCACAGATTCAGTAATATGCAGCAGCATACCGGAGAGCATATTTTTTCCGGAATAGTGAACAGCAAATACGGCTATGACAATGTTGGATTTCATTTAAGTGATTCTGTTGTCACCATGGACTACAGCGGACAGCTTTCAGCAGAGGAGCTTTCTGAGATAGAGCGTCTGGTGAACAGAGCCATTTATGAAAATGTCCCGGTTATTGCTGAATATCCTTCAAAAGAGGAGCTTGAGAAAATTGATTACAGAAGTAAAAAAGAGCTTCCTGGTGATGTCAGGATTGTTACAGTGACAGGTTATGATGTGTGTGCCTGCTGTGCTCCTCATGTAAGAAATACAGGTGAGATCGGAATATTAAAGGTTATCACCTCACAGAATTACAAGGGTGGTACAAGGGTGAGCATACTGTGCGGCTTCAGGGCACTTGATTATCTTGCAAGAGAACATGAGCTGTTAAATAATCTTGCCCAGGAACTGTCCACATCATGGGAGAATGTTCCGGGGCAGTTCAGAAAACAGCAGGATGAGATTTCTGCTCTTAAAAGAGCTCTTTCGGAGGCAGGAGAGAAAATTCTGGATGCTGAAATTTCCAGAGTTCCCGCTGATGTTAATCACGTATGTCTTTTTGCGGATAAGGAATCCGATCAGAATGTGATAAGGAAAGCTGTTAACAGACTTGTGGATGAAAGAGAAGGCTATTGCGGGATCTTTTGGGGCGATGACGAAGGCGGTTACAGATTTATAATAGGTTGCGGAGCAGATATGAACAGCAATGATCTTCTGACTGAATTTAAGGAGAAATTTAAGGTCAGAGGCGGTGGTTCACCTGCTATGGTTCAGGGAAGCATGCAGGAAGTTTCGAAAGATGATATACTTAACATTTTCAGGCAGCATAACAATATTGATGCCATAGGAGAGCAGTAACAAATGGGAGATAAGAAAGAGTTCAGAAGGGGACTTGCTGATGCTATACCGGTATGCCTTGGTTATATAGCCGTTTCCTTTGCATTCGGAATCCAGGCTTCAGAAGCCGGTTTGTCAGTTTTTCAGGCGGCGCTTATGTCGATATCAAACGTAACAAGTGCCGGCCAGTTTTCATCACTGGACGTTATAAAAAACAATGCATCTTACGCTGAGATGATGCTTCTGCAGTTTGTGGTAAATATCAGGTACATGCTTATGAGTACCGCTTTATCGCAGAAACTTGCCCCCGAGGAAAAAACAATCTCAAGATGTCTTGTGGCATATGGCGTAACTGATGAGATATTCGGACTGAGTGTAACAAGAAAGGGCAGACTGCATCCGGCATATTCATACGGACTTATCATCTGTTCTGTATTTGGCTGGGTTCTTGGAACATTTATGGGAGCCTTTGCGGGAAACATAATGCCACAGAGACTTATCAGTGCTCTCGGTCTTGCCATTTATGGAATGTTCCTTGCAATTATCATTCCCGAAGCAAGTGATAACAGGGCGGTTATGGGAGTTGTCATAGGCGCGATGGCACTTAGCTGTATGTTCACATATGCACCTGTTCTTTGCGGAATATCTTCAGGTTTCAGAATTATTATTGTAACGGTTGTAATAGCATGCCTTGCAGCGGTTATTGCTCCCAGAAGCGAGGAGGAAACAGCTGATGCATAGCATATATAGTTATATAATAGTAATGGCGGTGGTTACTTATCTTATAAGAATGTTGCCACTGACACTTATCAGACGGGAAATAAAGAGTAACTTCATAAAATCATTTTTATACTACGTTCCATACGCAACACTGGCTGCCATGACATTTCCGGCTATTCTTCATGCCTCGGACGATATGCGTGCATCTGTATGCGGTTTTGCAGTGGCACTGGCTTTGTCCTTCAGAAAAAAGAGCCTTCTTACTGTTGCAGTATGCGCTTGTATAGCAGTGTTCGTGGTAGAGCTGATAGTAATTTAACTGGTTAAAGAGAAAGGAATATTTATGCATATAGGTACTGGTTATGATGTACACAGACTTGTTGAAGACAGGAAACTGATATTGGGCGGAGTGGAAATCCCGTATGAGAAGGGCCTTCTTGGTCATTCTGATGCAGATGTTCTGCTTCATGCCATAAGTGATGCACTTTTGGGAGCAGCAGCTCTTGGAGATATAGGTAAACATTTTCCTGATTCCGATCCAAAGTACAAGGGAGCAGATTCATTAAAGCTCTTGTCGGAAGTTGGCAGAATGCTTGAGGAAAACGGATATCTCATTGAAAACATAGATTCAACCATACTTTGTCAGGCTCCGAAGCTTCGTCCCTACATTGATGAGATGAGACAGAACATCGCAGATGCTCTTGGAATCAATATCCAGCAGGTCAGCGTCAAGGCAACCACAGAGGAAGGACTTGGTTTTACAGGAAAAGGCGAGGGAATAGCATCGCAGGCAATATGCCTTCTTGCAAGCCCCATAGAGTATTACACCAAAAATGTGACTTATCAGACAGGAGAGGCTCCTCAGGGAGGATGTCCCGGATGCTCTGCAGTAAATAAAAGTCAGCAGCAGTGAGATTAAGGAGAAAAATGGAAGAGAAAGAAATCCTTGAGAATTCATCCGCCTTTCAGAAAGAGACATCAGATATTGCCGGGATAATCAGAGAGAAATTTGAAGTGCCCGGAGCTGAAATGAACAGATACAGTCCCCTGGCACTGGCTTTTATGGGGGACAGTGTTTATGAGATAATAGTCAGAAGCATTGTGGTTCAGTCTGCAAACAGGCCCGCAGGACAGCTCAACAAGATTAAGGTTAAGTTTGTAAATGCCGCAGCACAGGCCAGAATGATCGAAGCCCTTGAGCCTGAACTTACCGAAGAGGAAACAGACGCATATAAAAGAGGAAGAAATGCCAAATCCTACACCACTGCGAAAAATCAGAGTATTGCAGATTATCGTAAGGCGACAGGACTTGAGGCACTTTGCGGCTATCTGTACCTTAAGGGGGATATGGACAGACTCTTTTTCCTTATAAGAAAAGGAATGGATGAGCTTGAATACAGAGAGGTTATTAAATGAGCGATTTTAAAAGAAAAAATGATAGAAGAAAAAACCATGACAGGCCTTCAGGTGAATTTGACAGAAAAAATACGGCACTGAATGATGAAGTTGCTCCTCTTACAATAGAAGGCAGAAATGCCGTGACAGAGGCGCTGAAAAGCGGACGTTCAATAGACAAGCTTTTTATTCTGGATGGATGTCAGGACGGACCGGTGGCTACCATAAGAAAAGAAGCCAAAAAGGCCGGAATCATGATGAAGTTTGTGACAAGAGACAGACTTGACCAGATATCTCAGACAGGTGCGCATCAGGGCGTTATCGCATATGCTGCAGCTTATGATTACTCGGAGATGGATGATATCTTTGAACTGGCTGAGGAAAGAGGCGAGGCACCGTTTGTGCTTATTCTTGATAACATTGAGGATCCGCACAATCTTGGCGCCATAATCAGAACCGCTAACATCGCAGGTGCACACGGGGTTATAATTCCCAAAAACAGGGCAGCAGGACTTACGGCAACTGTAGCAAAGACAAGTGCAGGCGCGCTCAATTACACACCTGTTGTTAAGGTTACAAATATCGCCAGAACCATTGAGGAGTTAAAGGAAAGAGGAATGTGGTTTGTCTGCGCAGATATGGACGGACAGTGCATGTACGACCTTGATCTCAAAGGCTCAATAGGCCTTGTAATTGGTAATGAGGGTTCAGGTGTAAGTAAGCTTGTAAGGGAAAAGTGTGATATGGTTGCACAGATTCCCATGAAGGGTCAGATCAATTCACTGAATGCTTCAGTGGCAGCGGGCGTTCTTTCATATGAGATAGTCAGACAGCGTGGCGGATTTGGAAAGTAAGCTATGATGAAATTTGAGGGCGGCGGTACAGATGAAGAGATGATAGTGAGAATAAGGGAGGGAGAGTCTGACCTTATGGATCACATCATGGATAAATACAAGGATATGGTAAAGGCCAAGGCGGGAACCATGTATATCCTCGGCGCAGACAGGGAAGACCTTATTCAGGAGGGAATGATAGGCCTTTTTAAGGCTGTCCGTGACTACGATCTTGGACGTGATGCAAGCTTCAGGACCTTTGCCGACCTATGCGTTTCAAGACAGATGTATACCGCTATTCAGGCATCCAACAGGAAAAAGCATGCTCCGCTAAACAGCTATATTTCTCTGTACACCAGGGACGACGGAGCAGATGGTGAAGCGGGTATATCCTTTGAGCAGGCAATAGAGTCTGTGGGGAATAAGGATCCTGAGATGCTGCTTATTGATCAGGAGAATGCCAGGGATATCGAGGAGTTTATAGAGAGCGGCCTGAGTAGTTTCGAGCAGGCTGTTTTGGAGCTTCATATGACAGGCATGGGATATGCTGAAATTGCAAAAATCCTTAATCGTGACGAGAAATCAACTGACAATGCATTGCAGCGGATAAAGGCTAAAATACGCAAATTCGTGAATTCCCGGACGAATAAATAGGAGAAAAAATAAGGTTTTTATGCTTGCTTTGAAGAAAACTGTATGATATAATGACTAAGCTGTTTGTAATTAGGCAGTATTGTAACTAAAGGATAATATTGAAAAATATTAAGAATCATTGATATAAAAGAGGTGAGAAGATGAGACAGGAAATTCAGCCCGAGTACTATCAGGCAACTGTTACTTGCAACTGCGGTAACACATTCACAGTAGGTTCAACCAAGAAGGAAATCCACGTGGAAATTTGTTCCAAGTGCCATCCTTTCTATACAGGAACACAGAAGGCAACAGCTGCTCGCGGACGTATTGATAAGTTCAATCGTAAGTATGGCATGACTTCTAACAATTGATTACTTGTGAAGATAAGAGGTTGAGGCTTACGCCTCAGCCTTTTTTTCATTCTACACATAGAAGGGATTTTTAACATGGCAAAAACAAAGATAAATCACTATTCCGGTATTGGCGGTCAGGCCGTTCTTGAGGGTGTTATGATGCGTAACAGGGATGTATATGCTGTAGCGGTCAGAAAAGAGAATGGTGAAATAGCAGTTGAAGTTGATCATTATAAGGGTGCCGGAGAAGCAAAGGGAATAACTCATATCCCTTTTCTGAGAGGCATATTCGTATTCTGGGATTCTCTTGTGCTTGGAATGAAATCCATCAACTATTCAGCTTCATTGTTTGGCGAGGAAGAGATTTCATCCAGTAAAGATCCTATTGCAGAAGAGGGTAAGGAAAAATTCATAATGACCCTTACGACAGTATTTTCATTTATTTTTGCTATTGCGATCTTCATGGTGCTGCCTTATTACTTAAGCTCATTATTTGGAGCGTATATAAGGAATAAGTCGCTGATGGCTCTGCTGGAAGGTGTTCTGAGAATATTGATATTTATCATTTACATACTTCTTATTTCATGTATGAAGGATATCAGGAGACTTTTCAGGTATCATGGAGCGGAGCACAAGTGCATTAACTGCCTGGAGAGAGGTAAGCCGCTGACACTTGAAAATGTACGGGAAAGCACAAGACTTCATAAAAGATGTGGAAGCAGCTTCCTGCTTTTTGTTATGCTTGTCAGCGTGGTTCTGTTTTTCTTTATAAGAACGGAATCCATACCCCTCAGAATTCTTATCAGAATAGCGCTTATTCCCGTTATAGCCGGAATATCCTATGAGATAATCAGACTTGCCGGAAGAAGCAATAACATTTTTATCAGAATCATTTCAGCTCCCGGACTCTGGCTTCAGAAGCTTACAACCAAGGAGCCTGATGATGAGATGATCGAAGTTGGAATCAAGTCCGTTGAGGCGGTATTTGACTGGAAAGGGTTTTTACAGGATTCGTTTGGATACAAATTCGATGAAGAGGTTTGATGGTTTTGGAATACTCGGCACTTTATAAAGAAGGAGAGGAAGCTCTCCGAAATGCAAATATCGAGGATGCATCACTGGATGCAAGACTTCTTTTGGAGTTTGTATGTGGTACCGATCATAATACGCTTCTTTCACATGGAGACCTGGAGGTTTCGGAAGAAAAAACAGCTGCTTTCAGAAAGATTATAGATGAGAGAAAGCAGAGAATTCCGGTAGCCTATCTTTTAGGTAAGTGGGACTTTATGGGGCTTGAGTTTGATGTGACAAGTGACGTTCTGATTCCCAACCAGGATACCGAGACACTTGTTGAGGAAGTGCTTAAGGTTATGCATGACGGAATGAGACTGCTTGACCTTTGCACCGGTTCGGGATGTATAGCATTGTCCCTTCTGCATTATTCAAATGATACAACAGCAGTGGCAACGGACATCTCTGAAAAAGCGCTTGCGATTGCAGAGAGAAATGCCGGTAAGCTTGGTCTTACAGACAGGTTTGATGCAGTTTGTACCGATATTTTTCCTGCTAAGGAAAAGTTTGATATTGTAGTTTCAAATCCTCCGTATATTCCTACGGATGTGATAAATACTCTTGCTCCTGAGGTGAAGGAATTTGAGCCTTATATGGCACTTGACGGAAGCGCTGACGGACTTGAGTTTTACAGAAAGATTATTCCCGGTGCAAAGGAGTATCTGTATACAAGTGGATACCTCTTTTTAGAAATAGGCTATGATCAGGGTGAAGCTGTGAGCAGTATGATGAAAGAAAACGGATACAGAAACGTTGAGGTTATCAAGGATCTTGGAGGAAATGACCGGGTTGTCATGGGCTGTTTTTATTAGCGTAGCAGATTTTTGAATTAGAATTATCGGTTACTGTTTAGCTAAATGACAATTTGGAGGAAAAAAGATGTTTGATAAATTAGAGGCAATGGCTCGCAGGTATGAGGATATTACCATGGAGCTTGGTGAGCCCGATGTTGCTGCTGACCAGAACAGATTCAGGTCACTTATGAAGGAACAGAGTGATATTCTGCCTATTTTGGAGGAGTATCATAAATACAGGAATTGTAAGGAAACAATAGCAGACAGCGAAGAGCTTCTTAACTCAGAGTCTGATGAAGATATGAAGGAGATGCTGAAGGAAGAACTCGCAGCTGCCAAGGAGGAATTGCCTGAAATAGAGCAGAAGCTTAAGATACTTATGCTTCCCAAGGATCCTAATGATGACAAGAATGTTATTGTGGAGATAAGGGCAGGAGCAGGCGGTGATGAGGCGGCTCTTTTTGCAGCTGATATGTACAGAGTTTATACCAGATATGCTGACCGGATGGGCTGGCGGGTTGAGACCATGAGTGTCGAGGATACAGGAATTGGCGGAATGAAATCTGTAAGCTTTGCCCTTTCCGGCGCGGGTGCATATTCCAGACTTAAATTCGAGAGCGGAGTTCACAGAGTACAGAGAATACCTGCTACAGAGTCAGGCGGACGAATTCACACATCTACTATTACCGTTGCCATAATGCCGGAAGTAGAGGATGTGGAAGTTGAAATAGACATGAACGACTGTAAATTCGATGTGTTCAGAGCATCCGGAAATGGCGGTCAGTGCGTAAATACCACAGACTCTGCTGTAAGACTGACACATATTCCTACTGGAATCGTTATTTCCTGCCAGGATGAGAAGAGCCAGATCAAGAATAAGGCAAAGGCTCTTAAGGTGCTTAGAGCAAAGCTCTACGATCTTGAGATGCAGAAGGCACATGATTCTGAAGCTGCGCTTCGAAAGAGTCAGGTTGGTACAGGAGACAGATCGGAGAAGATCAGAACTTACAATTTCCATCAGGGAAGGGTTACTGATCACAGAATTGGTTTAACTCTTTATAAGATAGATGCTATAATGAATGGAGACCTGGACGAGCTTATAGATGCATTGACTACAGCCAGTCAGGCGGAGAAGCTTGCAGGTATATCATAAGTTAAAATAAATATAGGATACTTTGAACCGGCAATTTCTTTTCCTTAAGAGGTGAGTTATGAACGAGCAGATGAAACAGGAACTAATTGACTGGGGAGTTAACTGGAATGATATCACAGAGCGTTTTATGGGTAATGAGGCTCTTGTTGAGAGATTCATGTTTAAGTTTTTGAATGACAAAAGCTTTAGCCAGCTTACGGAACAGCTTTCTGCGAAAAATGCCGAGGAAGCTTTTAAAGCATGTCATACGCTTAAGGGTGTTATGGGAAATCTTGCACTTGACGGATTCAAGAAGCCGGTACTGGAACTTACAGAGGTTTTGCGTGCAGGTTCACTTGATGGTTCTGATGAGTTATATGCTGCGATAAAGGAAAAGTACGAACCGCTCATTGGTATATTGCAGAAATATCAGCCGGGCTGAGGCAGCAGGCAACTAAATGGCTTCTTCGAAGTCGATGCGGGCTGCCGCAAGGAAAGCTTTTAAATGATCATCCCAGAGTTTTTCGTGGGCTTTGTCCAGTGTAAAGCCTGCCATTGCGGTACCTGTGGTGATTGTGATCATTCCCTCTGTATACTTAATGATAAAAACAAATGATGAGACGAGTGGCCTTACCTCTGAATATGCTTCAGATGAAAGGAGCTCGTCTTTTTTATCCGGTGTTGTACACATAATGAACTTAAAGGAAAGAGGAGTCTTCTTTCCCTTGATCAGATCAAAACATTTGGATCTGACATCAGACCAGGAAGCAAGTTCATATTCAGGAATACTTGCCTCATCGTCTCCTGAGAAAAAGTCTCTGTTTATGTGTCCATCAATATTGAATGTACTTGCGAGCTTCAGCTCTGCACTATCAAGGAGAAATTCATCAAATACCTCAGACCCCAAAAACTTCCCCATAAAATCTTTCGTATTTTTTATATTCAGTAATATCATATCTATCCTTTAAAAAACTTTAATTTAATCGTGCCTTCGTTCACATCCTACATTTTATCAACATCTTTCTCTGTTTTCCATAGCGTAAAATGTGTTATCATATAAGAAGAATGATTGTGTGAAATATGGTATTCTGATTCCATGCAGCAGTTATTATTATGAATAACTGACTGGATAAGATTGCTATGCGAAGAATACCATGGGGCAGGAGTTGGGATGCATATAGCGGTTTTTGATGATAATATTGCGGACAGGAAGCAGACGGAGAGGCTTCTGAAGAGGCAATCTGACAGATATCAAAATGAGGGCAAGGAACATTTCTATATTGATTCTTATGGTAATGTGGAAGCACTTCTGAGATTTCCTCAGATGTATGACATCATATTTATTGATATGGCAGAACCGGAATCACCGGACAGCCATTTTAAAAATGGCCTGGATGTAGCCAGACTCCTTTTTGAGGCAGGCGGAATAAAAAACGTGGTTATGTGTTCGTCAAAACATGACTACGAGCAGATGGCTATAGAAGCAGGAATGCATGACCAGATGCTTTACCTGAAAAAGGCAATAAAGGTTAAAGACCTGGAAGATATATTAACCGAGTGTGAGAAACGACTTGGGACACCTAAAAAGAGACTTGAGCTCAGAGGTGAAACAGAAACTATATATGCAGAGGAAGATGACATTATTTTTGCCAAGACAGATGGTTTGTTTACCGTAAAAGTAGTTCTTACAGAAGGCAGAAGCATTGTGCTAATTTCAGATATTTATAATCTTTATGAGCAATGTGAGATTTTCAAATCCATTTGTCCTGTTTCTCAAAATGCCATGATAAATGTAAATCATATCAAGAGCGAGAGTTTTGGCTCTGTTATCATGGACACAGGGGACAAGATAAATGTTGCTTTGCTTTACAAAGGAAATATAAAGGAAATAAGAAGGCGGCTTGCAGCAGACCAGGAAAACTAAGAAAGGGCATTGGTGGGAAGCATGATTGACGGAAAACGTATAATTGCATTATGTACTACCAGAATTAATGATATTGATATACATAGTTTTATCCGAACACTTTATGAGGAAACTTTTTTCCATGATTTCAGAATAATGGTGTTCGCATTGAATGCAGATCTTTATTGGAATGAGGAAGAGTATCATTCTGAGGCATCAGTTTTTGAGGCGATTCCTTATGATATCGTAGATATATTAGTTATAATGGATGAGCGCATAAAAAGTCATACAGTGGCTGAGAGAATAATTGCGAAGGCATCCAAATCTGATATTCCCGTAATTGTAATTGATGGAGAATATGAGGGTACCATCAGTATCAAGTATGACTATGCACTTGGTTTTGAGAAAATTGTAAGGCATGTAATAGAAGATCATAAAATCAGACATCCCCATATAATGGCTGGTGACCCCGGGAATAAATTCTCTGAAGAGAGAATTGGGGTATTTAAAAAGGTTTGCGAGGAAAATGATATTCCTTTTGATGAATCGATGGTCAGCTATGGTGAATTCTGGTCAGTTCCGGCAAGAGCTGCCACCAAGAAAATTCTCAGAGGTGAAAAGCTTCCTGAGGCAATAATCTGCTGTAATGATATTATGGCAATAAATGTCTGTGACGTTCTGTCCAGATGGGGGATTTCAGTTCCTGATAAGATTTTGGTTACAGGCTTTGATGGCATATCGGAAACGAACTTTACAATGCCAAGGATTTCAACAGTGAAATGCGACAGCACAACTATGGCAAAAACTGTTGCAAAGATTTGTATAAATAATGAATTAGCTGATTGTGACAGACAATACAGTGTTATTCCTGAACTGGATATCAAGGAATCCTGCGGATGTGTATATAATGAGAAGACAAGTCGTACTTCTGTGGCAAAAATGAACGACAGTTTTTACCGATACACTGATGACATCAGACTTATGCATGGCTTCACGACCAAGCTTCAGTTATGCAGATCTTTTGATGATGTGGCAAATGAATTATTTGAAAGCGTTATAGATGATTCATTCCTTTTACACCATATAATCTGTGTGCTTTACGACTATTGTCTTGATAAAAAGCATAATCTGTTCCTTGATGAAGGATCAATGCCTAATACAAGAGAAAAAGTGGTCATCTGTGATTTCCTTGCGGAAGCAGGACGGGTAGAGGAGCTGCCTGCTGCAGAAGTGCTACCGCATCTGCATGAGCTTCTTGAGGAAGGTCATCCTTTGATTTTTAATGCGCTGGATACTATGGATAAGCCCCTTGGATATATTTGCTATAAATTTGACAGCTTCAATATTATTGATTATTCCAAGACAGCTTCCATATCCAATCATATTTCAATGGCTCTGAACGGCTTTATCAACATGCAGCATCAGCATTACCTTGCAGATAAGGTTGATGAGATGTATAGGTATGATGCGCTTACAGGGCTATATAACAGATCGGGATTTCAGCTGGCATTTGATAAACTGAAAAGTGAAAAGGCTGATGAGAATCTTCCTGTTACAGTAATCATGGCAGATCTTGATGATCTTAAGGTTATAAATGACGGATATGGTCATGATGCAGGTGATAAGGCCATAGCAACTGTGGCCAGGGCACTCAGTGATTCCTGCCCTGCCGGATCTTTGTGTATGAGATATGGCGGAGATGAGATGTTTGCACTCATAGTCGGAGAGTGTGATGCAGATGGAATCATACTTCATATAAACGATCTGCTCAAGGTATTTAATGATATTTCGGGCTTTAAATACAAGGTTAATGTCAGCTGCGGGCACTATTCAGCGTACCTGACAGAGTATCTTGGTTTTGATGATATGGTAAAAGGCGCTGATGAGCGCATGTATGCAATAAAAAAAGAAAAGAAAAGTAAAAAGGTATCGCAGTGATGCGATACCTTTTTGAATTCTATTAGCAGGTTACGACGATTCCACCATCGCCGGCATAGGTTGTTGCAACGCCTGCACCATCAACAATTATTGCATTCTTGAAGTTTACCTTTGAAAGAATAAGGTTTTTAACAACTTCTGCACGTTCATAGCAGTTGATGTGTGTGATCATAAGTGTTTTGTTCTCGGGATCGACAATTCTCTCCGCAGCCAGGTCAGCCATCTTGATAAGAGCCTTGCGCATTCCGATTCCCTGTCCCCACTGTGCAATTGAGCCTTCAATTGCATAACATACAGGCTTGATATTAAGTGTGGTTGCAACGATGGCCTTCATTCCTGTAAGGCGTCCGTTTTTTCTAAGAGTATCAAGGGAATCAAGAACAAAGTATGTATCCATTCCATCTCTGTACTCTTCAACCTTCCTGACAACTTCTTCGAAAGGAAGTCCGGCTTCAGCGTATTCGATTATTTTAAGCATTACATTTGTCTGTCCACAGCAGGCTGAAAGTGAATCAAATATGTGAATATTCTTCTCACCTACATCCTCATGATATATGTCACGACCTATAAGAGCGCTGTTGTAGCTGCCGCTTAATTTGGAAGAGAGTGTTACAACATATACGTCATCAGCATCGCATTCATATGCTCTCTTGTATCTGTCGGGAGAAGGGCAGGCTGTTTTTGCGACATTCTCGCTTTCAGCAACACGCCTTATATAATCCAACTGGTCGAAATTTTCATCATCAAGGATGCTGTAATCATCAATCTGAAGAATCAGTGGGATGACTTCAATTCTTGGGCCTTTTTTGTATTCTGCCGGTAAATCTGTGCAGCTATCAACAACAATCTTATAACTCATACTTTTTCCAATCCTCCGGTTTCATCTCATAAACACAAAATACCGGATATTAATGTAGTTTTGCATACCACATATTCTAGCATTAATAACGGCAAGCGTAAACGTTCTTTTAACCTAAACTTCGCTAGGGTAAAGATTTTATAGGATTGATAGAATGTAGCACAAGAATTGTGCACAA
>CAMVLM010000049.1 GCA_947168335.1 uncultured Butyrivibrio sp.
GCATTCTTCGAATTCTCACAGGTATCTGCACCGGCACTGATAAGCTGTACACCGCCGACCGTGCTGCCGATATCCTCAAGCATTCCGTTAACCGCGGTCAATGTATCGCCAAGAGCTGTCTGCTGGTCAATGTTCCCCTGACGTACATCTTCTGCTGCATCAACCGCTGCTTTTGCCTGATTAAGAAGCGATTCCATTTCTACCCTGATATCATCAGCAAGCTGCTTGGAGTTTTCTGCCAACTGGCCTATCTCTTCAGCAACAACCGCAAATCCCTTACCTGCTTCACCTGCTCTTGCAGCCTCAATAGATGCATTGAGTGAAAGAAGGTTGGTCTGGGTCGCAATGGAAGTAATTCCTTCTACCTTGCTTCCGATATTGGTAACAGCTTCCTGTGTAGCCTGAATTGTTCTTGATATCTCGTCAATCTTCGCTGTCATCTCCTGAGAAGAATCCTGAAGTGAAGCAAGGGATCTGCTTGAAACCTCAGATGCTTCCTTCATCTTATCAGCTGTAGTTGAAAGTGTTCCGGTAGAATCCTGAACATCGTTTACAGCATCACCGATACGTCCTACATTCTCAGATGCATTCTGTATTTCATCAGCCTGCTGCGTAGCACCGGATGCAATTTCCTGTACAGCATTTGAAACATCTTCTGCAGTCTGTGATATCTGATTTGCCATATCTGAAAGCTCTTCAGATGAAGATCCGACCGTCATTGCTGATTCTTTAATATTAGAAACAATTCCATCCAGCTTATCTATTACGTCATTTGTTGCTTCGGTCATCAGGCCGATTTCATCTGTTCTCTTCTTTGCTTCGGTTATTCTAACAAACTCACCTTCTCTAAGATGTGCAAGTGAATTAGCAACTACAGCAACTGCAGATGCAATTCCGGTTGCCTGATAAACAATAATACTTGTGGTAAGAACAATAGCCACGATACATACGATGATAGATATTATCATCAGCGTATTTACTTTCTCAAGAATCTCATCCTGAGTAATTGTCAGGCCGATTTTCCATGTCATTTCAGGAACTTTATCCCAGTACAGCAACCTGGTCTGACCATTCCACGTAAAACTACCTTCACCGGCATCATTTGACTGTACCTTCTGAATATAATCGCCAAACTCAGTAGAATCTTTGATATTCATCTGATCCTTGCAGGCATCAGGATATGCAGGATGGTAAACATAGTTGCCAACACCATCTATAAGGAAAAGTGTTCCTGTCTTTCCAACTTTTATTGAGCCTATAGCATCATTTATGGATGTAAGCATAATATCAATAGTAATACATCCTAAATACTGTCCATCAATTGTATGACAGGGAGCTGTGCAGGATGCCATAACCATTCCGCTTGATGCATCATAATAAGGATCCGTTATGGTTGCTTTGGAAATGCTCTTTGAAAGAGTGTAATATTCCTGCGAAAAATAATCATATTCAGCATTGGAATAGTCCCAGGTTAGAGTAAGATCTTTTCCGTCCCACTTTCCATCAGAACCGGTATTCTTGTACCAGTAGGGACCATAATACTGTGAGTCCTTGTCGAAAGTATTGGGTTCAAACCATAGACCTGAACCTAAAATCAGATCACTGCTTTTAACAACCTCAGTCAGAGCATGTGCATATTCCTCAAAAGACGCAGTTTCATATGTACCTGCAACCATTCTTGCAACAGTATCTGCCTGAGCACGTATGTTTTGAAGCTCTGAAGAAATATAATAGGTGTGCTCACCAAGTGTTGCTTCCATCTCACTTTGAGAGCGCTCCAATATCATACTTCTGCTGACAAGAGTAGTAACAACAGTAAGGGCAATCAAAAGAACTGCAACTATCGGAACGATTGTCACAATGAGTTTAAGCTTTAAACTCATACCTTCAATTTTCAAATTGCTCTCATTCTTTTTAGGATATTTAGTTTTTCTAGCCATAACACCCTCCTATAAGAAAATAAAATCCTAATATTATGATATACCCTTATTGTATTTTCGTTTATAAAGTTTTTCTTAAAGTATTATTTAACTACGCTAAATCAATTAACCGGCCTGCGCGAAAAATTCTAAACCTTCCTTTTTATAGCTATTTATAAGTGTATCTATATCCTCCGGACCTCCATAAATACATGCAGATATCTTTTTGGAGCGATCCAGGGTCAATACTCCAATATACGAGGAGCCATCAATGGTTCCGTTTCCTCTTTTTACATCAACATTGCAATTGGATTTTGAGTTTAATGTAGTAAATGTTTTCACTTTTTCCATTGAATCCAGTATCATACGGATATATAAATAATCAGGAAACGCAGCTTGGATGTAAGCTGTTTGTACGAAGTCACAGAGGTGTTACACTTACAGAATTGGGTGAAACCCTTTTTGAGCATGTTCAGGCAGCTTATATGCGTCTTATGCTGGGAGAAGAGGCAATAGGGGTAGAAAAAAATAACCCTCACGGGCTGATTACTTTGGGAATTGCGTTGGGAATACCACACGAGTTGCTTAAAGAAATCCTTTTGCCACAATTGCTCGACTTCTATCGCGAACATAAGGAAATCAAATTACGTATTTTAAGTGATACAACACCTCAGCTTATAGACTCTGTCAGAAATGGTGATATAGATCTGGCAATAGTATCAAATACGTCCAATATCAAAATTAAGGGACACTCTCATATAATACATAGATTTCGTTATGTCATTATTGCCGGATATTCATATTATGACAAATATGCCGGCAGAATTGTTCGCCAAGCCTGCCATTGAACAAGGCAGGGTATTTCCCATAAAAATAAAAGAGCAGGCCAAAGAACGATACATTTCCCTCATCAGTAATAACCAGTTGAACCGTCTTGCTGTAAGTATGCTGGAAGAGACTATTCTGTCCAATGTCAGAAAATCTCACTAATCACATACTGTAAGTATCAAGAGTTGCCAATACTTCCTCAAAGTACTGTTTTCTGTCCGGTTCATCTGCATTAAAAATTTCGTGTCTTGAATTATCAAAGGCACGCAGCTTAACCTGGGGTACAAGCTTTGCAAAATTATCATATCCTTCCGGATCAATCAGGTGATCATTTCCGGCTGTAAATACAGTAACCGGAATCTTTATGGAAGAAGCCTGTTTCATCAGATTATCATTTGCTTTAAGGCTGGCAAGTGCCCAACCTATTGATGCGCCATAAGTCTGATAATGCCAATCCTTTTTTCGCATTTCAAACATATAGTCATATCGCGGTTTTGACAGCGTACTGCTGGTTTCAAAAACGGGAGTATCGCTAAAATGGCGCTGTCCGGGAGCAATAGCCCGACGTTTTCTGAAAACATGTGAATAAATACTAAGCAACTTAAGCAAAACAGGTGCCGTATTATTTTTCATCTTTAGCATTGGAGAGCTCAGGATGGCAGCTGTAAAATATCCCGGGTATTTTTCCAGAAATAATGCTGCTACTGCTCCACCCATGGAATGTGCCAGAAGAAGCTTCTTCAATCCACCTGTTTCCGGTACAATTACCTTATCAAGAAATTGTTTGTAGTCCTCTACATATGTATCATAGTCATCTATATAAACTACATCCGGCTCCCTGTTTTTTCCACCGGAGTATCCATGGCCACGCTGCTCAAGAAAATAAACTGCATAGCCTGCCTGATACAGATACCATGCATATTCATGATACTTTCCCCAAAACTCACAAAAACCATGAATTATTGCAACTACAGCTTTGGGAGACTGCGGTACGGCACAATAATAATTAAGCTCAATTCCGTCAAAAGAACTGAACTGTCCCTGCCTTGTACATTCGTTCTGCCACCTAAGGTTTTCGGTTTTCATTATTCCAATGAAATTATCTTCACTGAGGAAATCAATTTTGCTCATATAGTTTTCTGGCCTTATCCGGATAATTTGTTATAACTGCATTAACCCCCATCTCTTTGCATTTTAAAAGAGCATCCTCCGAGTTAACAGTCCATACATTTACGTCAACACCAAACATATTACAGTCCGCCATAAAATCAGGATATTGCAGATTATAAAAAGCCGGATGAAGCGCATTCACTTCATTTTCCGCCGCATATCCGGGCATGTTAAGCGGTCCGTCTGCATACAAAAATCCAACTTTTGCTTCAGGATCAATCTCTTTTATCTTCATCACAGAATAATGGTTGAAGGATGAATAGATAATTCTGTCTTTAAAGCCCATCTTCCGGGTCAGTGCTACAATTTTATCCTCAAGTTCAGGATAAAATATCTCACCGGTCTTTAACTCAATATTAATAGTAAGACCTGTTGGATCCAATAGTTCAAAAACCTGCTCCATGGTAGGGATTCTGGTGCCTTCATATGCAAGATTTCCATTACAGAAATCAAATTTCAAAAGCTCCTCATACGTGTAATCTTTTATAAAACCTGCACCGGTACTGGTTCTGTCAATTTTCTCATCATGACAGACAACGATTACATCATCTTTAGTAAGCTGCACATCAAGCTCAACTCCATCAGCTCCCATATCTGCTGCAAGTTTAAATGCCGGCAATGTATTTTCAGGGGCATGTCCGCTGGCACCTCTGTGTCCCCAAATAAGTGGATTACTCATTTTTTCTCCTTAAAATATTATGATAATTTACTTGCGTTCTCTGATTTCCAAAGATCTTCGTATTTAAAACCTGTTACTTTCTCACAGATTTTATTTTCATCTTCAGTTATTACAGAACTGTCCTCGCCCTTCCTTCTTGCAATTTCACGCTGAACAACAGCAAACTCTTTTCCTGTAAGCGGAAAAATCACGGCAACAATAAACAGAAGCGTTATCAGAACCGCCGGTACCATTATATAAATCATAGTGATACCCTGCTGAGTTGACAGGCTCTGTCTTGCTCCCTGATTGGCAATAACTTCATCATATCCCACTGCAGAAAGTAAGAATCCGATTACTGCAGCTGAAACTCCTGAAGAAATCTTTCTTACAAACGTTGCCATTCCGGATACTATACCGGGCCTTCTGACAGATGTTATAAGCTCATCAACCTCTGCCATATCAGCCATAATTGCAAAAATGCTGGTAAGTGTCGCAGCATTTCCCAGACCGATAAGGGCCGTCATAATAAGAACCGGAACAATATTCGCACCTTCATAAGAAAACACCAAAAGCCCCAGGGTACCAATAAGTCGCACAGGTGCACCTATAAGAATTGTGGTTCTCTTGGATGTATGACTCATTACCGGTCCCCAGATGAGCATTCCCGTCAGCTGGGAAATCAGGAGTACTGCCATCAGGTAGGTGAAGTAACCGTTTGAGTAGCCATTAAGCACATCATCCACATAATAAACCGCCATTCCTGATACAAAATCCATTCCGCATTGTCCAAAAAGATATAATCCCAGGAAAAGTCTGAAAGATCTGCTTTTCAGAACACTTATTGACTGAGGAAAGCTCTCTGCGAGCGTTGTCTTAACCGGCTCTTTTTTCTTTTCCCATGTACCAAAAAAAGTAACCATGGATGTTATAAAAAACAAAACACTGAATATTACAGCACATTTAAGATAAAGTGAGGTATTCAGATTATCGGTGATAATAAATGTCGGCACCAATCCGCATACCATGGATCCCAGTGTAGACCATATCATGCGCACATTTGAAAACTTTGCGCGCATTGTATAATCATCCATCATATCCGGCAAAAGTCCGTTATATGGAACCATCAGAATAGTAAAACCGGTTGAAAACAGGCAGTACATAATCAGGTAGAATATGTACAGTATCACCACTGATTTTGTAGGTATTGTCAGCCATAACATAAGAAATGTCAGAGCAGAAACGAACCCGCCTATAAGAATGAAAAACCTTTTAGGGCCAAATTTGGATGTAGTTCTGTCAGCAATATTTCCCATCATGGGATCTGTTATGGCATCCCATACTTTTCCTACCAGCGGGATGGTTCCTGCCAGTGCAGTAGGCATTCCAAGAGCTTTTGTCATAAATACCGCAAAAAAAGTATTGATGATTACAAAAGCACCACCATTGTAAAATTCAGCCATTCCGAACATCAGTCTGTGAAGAACATTGTAGTTCGGTTTTCTTCCATAATATTCCATTAGTTTTCCCCCAATAAAATTTTAATTACCAATTAATTATATCAAAAAGCGGCTCACATTAGTGAACCGCTTTGCAAATACTCTATTTTGTTGTTCCTTATTTACACATCACTTTTTTCTTTTAAGTATTGCCAGGATAACTGCAATGATAGCAGCTGCACCTGCAAGCATAATAGCAATACCGCCTTTATTAATGCTTGTCTCTTTACCGGATTCAGAAGCTTTATCAGCCCCTGTATCTGCAGAATCATCCTTAGTAAGAATCAAAGAAGAAATCGGTGCAACTTTAACCTGACCGGAAATTATCTGTCCCTGGCTGGCAGCATCGGAATCATCAGCACTTGATATGCTTACTTTCCAATTGCCGGAAGGAAGCTCAATACTTGTTTCCTCTTCATTGGGATTGAAAGCAAGGAAGATTCCTTCTGCCGATTCCCCTTCAACAGCTTTATCCGCATTATCCATTACAAAAGCAACTACATTCTTATCAAGGTTTTCCAAAGCAGTTACTCTTTTTGCTACCTCTTCAGAGCTATCCAGACGAAGAAGCCCATGGTTCTTTCTGAAAGCGATAAGATCTTTGTAATACTGCAGATTCTTTTGATATTCTGCATCATCCAAAGTCTCCCACTTGATGCAGTTTATTTCGTCGCCTGAGCTATAGCTGTTGGAATCATAGCTTCCATCTTCTTTAACCTTTGTTCTAAGTATCTCTTCTCCTGCCTGCATGAAGGGGATTCCCTCTGCTGTCATATAAAAGCTTGCTGCGAGATTACTCATTTTAATCCATGTGGATCTGTCCAGATCAGTTCTTGCAACAGCAATTCTGTCAAAAAGAGTGTTATTGTCATGACAGGATGCGTACTGAACTATCTGTGAAGGCTCCTTGCTCCATGTCTCTGAAGCTTCAAATGAAGTAATCATCTTTCGCTCCATATTAAGTGAACCGGATGCCCAGCCTGTCTCTGCGGTGTTGAAAACACTGCCCTTCAGTTCATCACGCATATTGTCATTAAAATATGCAAAACCGGGAGTCTTTGCAGATGCCTGCTGAGTCGCCAAAACAACGCCCTCCTTAGTAACATCTGTGTTCATACTCCAACCTTCACCATAGAAAATAACATCGGGATGAGTCTTATGAACTTCACTTACAATCTCATTTATGGTATCTACATCAAGAAGCCCTACCAGATCAAATCTGAATCCGTCAATATGATACTCGTCTGCCCAGTAGCATACTGAATCTACGATATACTTACGAACCATTGATCTCTCAGAAGCAGTATCATTGCCACATCCGGAGCCATTAGAATATGTTCCGTCCGCATTTATTCTTGAAAAATACCCCGGTACCAATCTGTTAATGCAGAAATCTTTTCCGCTATATACATGGTTGTAAACTACATCCATTACCACAGAAATGCCATTATCGTGAAATGCTTTTACCATTTCTTTTGCTTCTTTTACACGAACCTGGCCATCATAGGGATCTGTTGCATATGAACCCTCGGGTACATTAAAGTTTACAGGATCATAACCCCAATTGAATCTTTCAGTGGTTTCTGCATTTTCATCTACAGAGCCAAAATCGTAAAAAGGAAGAAGGTGAACATGAGTTACGCCAAGCTCCTTTATATAGTCAATTCCTGTAGTGTTTCCACCGGCTGTCCTGGTTCCTGTCTGTGCGAAAGCAATATATTTGCCCGGATTATCAATTCCACCAGCTTCATTTGATGAAAAGTCCCTGATATGAAGCTCATATAAAACAGCATCATTCATTCTCTCGCCGGCATGAGGATTTGAATCCTGATCCCATCCTTCCGGATTGGTTGAATCAAGGTCAATGACCATTGCTCTTTTACCATTTACTCCCGTGGTTCTTGCATACGGATCACAAGCCTCCACATTAAGTCCATCAAGAACCGCTGTATAAGTATAATAAGTTCCTGCTATATCGCCCGAAACTGTTGTTACCCAGGTTCCATTAACGTCCTTTGTCATTTCAATCTTCTGCTGAAGATCATCCTCCCAGGCCTTGCCCGATTCATAAAGATTAAGGAATACAGACTCAGCAGTAGGTGCCCATACACGAAATGTTGTTTCATCCTTACTGTAAACAGCGCCAAGATCATCCCCATCGTAGGTATACTGATCCTCAAATTCCTTTGTAGAATATACAATAGGCATATTAATCGGGTATTCCTGCCCATCAAAAGCAACCCTGTAGTTTCTTGATACATCAAGTTCCTGTCCCAGTGTCAGATCATAATAGATTTCACTGTCTGAAGCTTTATCTGCTAACTCTACAGAAGTAACGTCTACTTTTCCGAGTCTTCCTGTTACATAAAAACTCTCTTTCTGAGCACTGTCAATTTCACCTGTAAAAAGAACTTTTACTGTCTTGTCCCCGTCATATTCTGCACTTTTTAACTTAGTTCCTGTCACAACATCATCTCCATATTCTTTGTTTGCGCCTTCTACACCTGATTCCACATAGGCATGTATTGTTCCCGATACAACTTCTGATATATCTACATATTGATCCATGTCAATATCTTTGTCCCAGTCCTGAGTTCTGACTATAAAACCGACTCTGGTAGTCCCGGGTGCAACTGACATTGTTGCCACCATTTCTCCATCTTCTTCTGCAAAGGCATATCCTGCACCTTCACCACCATCAGGCCAGAGCCATGCATCCCATAAACTGTAATCACCATCCTCTCTGTGATAGTGAAGCTTGAAGGTAATAACCTCTTCAGCCCTTGCCACCATGCCTTCCCCCAGGTTTGTGGCCGCCATGCTGAATGATAGAACGAATGCCATCAATAATCGCACGGCAAAAGAAATCTGTTTACTTACCTTTTTCACTTTGTAACCTCCCTGATTTAAGTCTGTGTATTCATGTTGCATTGGAAAACGTTTTCCTTTAGGATTTTACTACAGATTAGTTTAAAACGTCAAATAAAACTTAAAAAAACCCCTTAAGTAGATTTTGGATATTTTCCATTATCTACTTAAAGGGAATCCTGTCATTTACTACCCGTCAATTGCTTTATTAATCCTTATAATTCTGCAATGCATGTGTCATTTCATCAGCTTCTGCCTTTGACAGTACATAGCTTATGGCAGCTGATATAAAATAGACTCCTGCAACACTGGCTGCGACCATCACTCCACCCTTTATTGTAAGCTCGAACCAGTCATATAACGCGCCAAGAACAAATATAATAATGCAGAGAATCAGGTAGTGAGCAAAGGTAAGTGCTATTCTTACCGGCACCTTAATAGGTTTTCTTGGATTAAAAGAAAAAAAGGCTGTAGTCACAATTGATGTCAAAAAACTCGCGCTGAGAATCTGCGGGATTATAGTTGTCCAGATTGTATCGTAACCTGCTATATTAACCCATACTATGAGCATTATTCCCGTGTTAATGATCAAAAACCATTTTATAAAATCTGAAATAATATTTTTCATAAATTACCGGATAACCCTCCATTCTATCTACCAATTCCAAGCTTCTTCTTAAGTTCAGGTACATAGCCTCTCGAAATAATAATATCTTCCCCGTTTCTGAGGCTTGCAATGAATCTCCCATTAAACTCCGGGCTAAGGTGATCAATGGATTTTATGTTTACGATTGCATTTTTTGATATTCTCAAAAATGCAGAATTGGAAAGAAGCTCTTCTATTTCGAAGAGCTTTTTTCTTGTTTCAAAGCAATTATCTTTGGTGTAGGCAAAGACATGATTATCTGTAGCATCAAAATACAGAATATCCTTTGTGGGAATCATCTGAATACGTTCATCTGCATAAACAGCCATGGTTTCCTTGCCTGCACCATCTTTAAGACGTCGGATTGTCTTCAAAACCTCGTCGTCCAGTTCTGACATTCTTATTATTATTTCATCTTCTTCACCGGGTAACGGTGTCTCAATAGTAATTTTCATTATCGATCTTTCTCTTTGCTTATTGATAAACAGACTGTGGAAATGATGATAAATACTATTCCTACAGAGATTAGTATACCTATTTTTAATGGCTCGGACAATTGGTTGTTACCTATGAATAAATCCATTCCCATCACCCGATCAACTTCCTTTCTGATAACCTCCGGAGTACCATCAAACAAGGAACTTTCCAAAGGATTTAACAGTATTTTCCTGAATAGTGACGTTCCGTAAATAAAAGGGAAACATTTAACAACCTTCTGCATAGCCTCACTCATAGAACCTATTGGAAAATATATGCCTCCGAGAAAACCGGAAAGTGTGCCAAGAATTATCCCTATGCCGCTCCATGCACTCTGGCTTTTAACAATAGTCGCTAAGAAAAACATGATAGCTGAATAAACATAAACATTAAGCATTATGATAACCAGCATCTTAATATGTGTCCCTATACTGAGAACTTCCATGCCTTTTGCAACACCTATGATTTCAGTTATTGCAAACGTAATAATGCTCATAACAACTCCGGCAAACCAGGCTCCTGATACGTATCCAAGAACAAATATATGCCTTTTCACCGGCATGACCATCATTGAATTCAATCGATTTCCGGCCCTGTCTTTTATCATATTTGAGTAAAATGCATGTGTCACTGTTGATGCATTTATTGTTATAATTCCTGCAAACGTCCAGAGGAAATTGAGATTATTTAATCTGCTCACATCATCTTCTCCGCCTCTTCCCGGAACCATCTTAATAGCATCAAGAAGTTCTTCTTTATTTATGTCTCCAAGAAAAAACACCATCAACACTACGATTATCAACATAGAAAGCAGTGAAAAAAACACAGCTGAATAATCCCTGAAATACAAACCAATATTTCTTCTGTTTATAGCAATAAAGCTTCTCATTATACTGCCCTCCCTGATTCTTTTGTGACATTTAAAAATACTTCATCCATCTTTCCCTGAACAATTTCAAATCCATCAATAATTCCTTTAAGTCTTCCTGCAGTCTCTGCTGAAATAAAGGAATCTTCGGATTCAACATATCCTCCATAGGAAGTGGATATTAGTCGTTTATCTCCTAACTCCTTTATAACGCGGCCCCTGCTGTTTTCGTCAAAATATAGTCTCAGGCTGTCCTTTGCATATAATTCCTTCAGTTCGAAAGGTGTTCCCTCTGCAAGCTTTTTCCCTTTATTGATAATAATGATCTTGTCGGCTGTCTGCGCTTCCTCCATGTAATGTGTTGTTAAAAACACAGTCATATCTGTATTTGTGCGAAGCATCTCGACCGCTTCCCATACATCTGCTCTTGTCGAGGGATCCAGTCCTGTCGTGGGCTCATCAAGGAAAAGAATTTTTGGTGAATGCATAAGAGCAAATGTTATTTCACAACGTCTCTTCTGTCCGCCTGACAAAACTCTGTAACGTTTATCAATGATATCTGACAGCTTCAGAATATCTGAAAGATCTGATAGTCTGCTATTTATACTCCTGTCATCCAGTCCCAGCATTTTTGATCTGTTTACTATGTTCTCTCTTACTGTAAACAAATCATCCAGAACATTGGTCTGATATACAACTCCAATATTTTTGCGGATGTCCATATCTTCTTTTCCAAGCTTATAGCCGCAAAGATATGCTTCTCCTGAATCAGCAGCCAGTATTGTTGAAAGCATATTTACCGTGGTTGATTTACCTGCTCCGTTTACTCCCAGAAAGCCAATGAAATCACCCTGTTTAACATTAAAGCTAAGATCATCTACTGCATTATATTTCCCATATCTTTTTGTAAGAGATTTCAATTCAATGGAATTCATATTTACCTCCCGCATATTGTTTTGTTATCTGATAATCGGATAATAATTCATATTCTGCATACAGAAAACGAATTATGCAGTAAGTTGTAATTTCGAGGGGGTAAGTTGCATTTGTTTTCAAGGTTATTTTAAGATTGGCATGTTATCTTTAACTCAAAAAGATGAGTTCCTCACATTCTGCGCAGAAGATGCATATCTTCTCAGTCCGTTTTGCCATGATTTTAGAAACTGCTTTTTTCCAGACAAAAGTGTATTTATTTGCCGCGGATTCAATCTTAGTGCCATCGATGAAGATGTTCTTTCCAGAGATTTCACCCAGCTCAAGAAGGATTGTTCCGACCTGTGCCATCATTTGATATGAAGGAATTTAGTGACAGCCCAGCCCTTCAGGCATCTGTATGGAAATGTGCAGTTCTCGGACGAGGATGATGATTTTCAAAACGAAGAAAGCATCAAATGCCGATTTTTCTGAGCAACGTCGAAATGAGGCATTTGATGCTTAATGAGTTTTAGAAAATCACACCGCAGACGAAAACAAACATTTCAGTGCGGATACCTGAGGGGCGGGGCGTCAAAAAGGCTGCCACACTAAATTAGTGCAACAGCCCCGTTTTCATTACTTTAATGTTGTTTGGACTTTTCATTCTTAAAGAACTTTCCAAGATACAGAAAACCTGCAAAATTTGACTTTCCGGTCAGGGACTCAAGTGTGACCTTTCCGGTTTTAGTTATGGAGCCAGCAGGAATCGTAAGAACATACGCTGTGTTCTTATAAGTATAATTTACTACCAGGGTGACATCCGTGCGCTCTGAGAGTGCCTCAAATACCATTTTATGGAAGCTGTAATAGTTCTGCATACCGATTTTTACTGTTGCATTCTTTTCTGCATTCCTTATCTTTTTGACAGCTTCATAGTTGAGAAGGGCATATTTCCCGACAGGAATCAGCTTTTCTGAGCTGCTGTCTGAATGATCGCCGGATTGGTTGTTACTGCTATTACCGAAGGTGTTATTATCAGTGTTTTTATTGTCTGGTTCTGCATCTGATTCTTTATCTTTTTCTTTAGCTTCATTTGAGCCTGTATTTTCATTCTTTGAACCGCCTTTATCAGCATCGGACCTACGTCCGTAATCATCCGTATCTTCAGTGTGTTTAGGTGTATCATCCTCTAACCGTCTTTCAGGATCAGTTTCGGCACTGCTGGTGTTATCATATTCCGAATCAGCTTCTGTCGGTACAATATCACTGGTTGTATCATCTGAAGAGCCTGTACCGGAAGTAATATCTTCATCTGACTCAGAAGTCTCTGCCGTGTTACCACTGTCCGCATCAGGTGAAGTCTCTGAAGAAGGACTGTCAGTTGACGCTTCCGATGTATCCGTTGTTGTTGACGTAGAAGTTGTCGTGTTTTCTGAAGATGTCGTAGCCGGATCTGTTGCTGCAGGATCATCCGATGTATCTGCCCCGGAAGTAGTAGTGTCTACGATCGTATCTGCAGGAGCTGCCGTTACCGCAATTCCGCCCACGCCAACCGGATCTCCAACCGGGCGCGGTTCTCCATCATCGCTTATTTCCGCATAATACACTTTTATTTCGATGGACTGGTTTTCTGATGTAATCTGGACCATTCCACTTATAAACACAATACTGTCAAAATTATTAGAGAAATAATAGCGGTTCCAGATACTATCATCTGTACTGGTGGGCTGGTGAAAGTTACCATTCACGCTGAACAACATATATTCATGGCCATTACTCGAAGGAAGCAAAGCCTTCACTGCGAAAACTACTGTATCCCCAACTTCATAGCTCTCATCGGAACCATTTGACATAACCAACGGATCGTTCGCTACATCCCAGTATGTACTGGTATCTTCTTCATCTTCGAAGTTAAATAAATAGTGGATTGTGCCTGATGCACGAACTGCCAGCCTATTGACCGGTATTACCAGAGACGTGATAAGTGCTATTATCATTGCCAGTGCCCCGAGCCTCATCACCTTGTTACCAATTGTTTTTTTCATATCATTTTCCTTCCGATTTTGCGCTGTGTTTTGCTTCAAGTGCTATTATGTCATCCGGAAAACGTTTTCTCAATAGGAAATTTATTCTTTTTTTATTTTTTTGGATTAATAGTTCAGCTTATTATTCTTATTTTAAAAATTAATTTTATAATTACCAACAATATCAGCAATCATGCGCTTGATATCCATGCTGTTCTTTCTGGTTGCTGCCTCCAGTTCAGTGAGTTTTTTCATGAACTCCTCATCGTCCATCTCCATGGGATGAGCCACGAATATCATGTCATTTGCAGGCGAGACACTGAAAGCTGACATCAAGCCGTCCAATGCCACAAAGGTCATCCTGAGCAGCAATGCACCGGTTGCCGAGGATACACTTACCGCAGCCGTGACACCGGCTAATGTGACAGATCCTTTTGTTACAGCCCATTGGAACGGGGGGCTGAATATTCACCATATTCACATCCAACATTTCTGCACTCAATCTTATCAATAAGTCTTCCACACCGGTACAGTCTTACGATTCCACGGCCATTTCCGCCATTCCAAAGCCTGTTATGAAGCTTTTTGCCGTTTGGTGCCTCGTAATTTATCAGAAGCATATCTTTCTTGTTACATTCAATATCAGTCACCATGCGATTAAAAAGTGTCCGCTGATCTATATGCCAGATAATTTTGGTTTCGGTTTCCCTGCATTTGAATTTTGTCCTCGGAATCTCCCAAAATTTTGAGAAGTTGAACTCAAAGCACTGGCCTTCATAGAAAAAAGCGGAAAGAAGCTTCCTGTTAAGTGCAACAGGACCAACCTTGGGACGTCCGCCACCTATATCAAACACGCTGTTTCTAAGGTGTTTATGGTATCTTCTGCTGTAGAGGTTGCTGGATGACAGCCAGACCCACGGAGAAGTGAAGTCCTTGCCCCAATTCTTATCGGAGTATCCATAGGACTTTTCCGGTATAACTTCATATCTTTCACCATTAAGGCTTATCTCACCTGAAAATTTGCTGCTCATTCCCTCAGCATGCCAGAACATCTCAAAGAGCTGGAGCTTTCTGAAAAGTTCACCCGCACCATAACCCACATTAAAGGTAATATCCTTCCTGATTTTCAGGTCCCATTTTATCTCCCCTGCATCGCTCATATACTCCGGATGTGCTTCAGCCTCTTCCTTTGTGACAAGGACTCTTCCAAAAGTCCTCTTCTCATCCAGATAACATTCACCTGCATTAACAGAAAAAGGGGCCTCCATATTCACGCTGATATTGTTCCATCCAAAAAAATTGTGGAGCTGAACTTTTCCATCTCCCCAGGAGCCCACATTCACCATCAGATAAGACGGCCTTATACCCTTCTCTCTGTTTTCAGGAAGCTGCCCAAATACAGGCTCTTCTCCGCCAAGAGCAGGATTACACAGGAAAAACTCCACATAGAACGGCTTTGGCTTCCCAGTTTTGACATTATATGCAGTAAAAGAATGCCACCACCAGTCATAACCCAGTGATGCCTGGCCTCCATACAACTGGCATGTATTTCTTCTTATATCGCTAATGTTGAAATTGCCCATGTTTTCAGCTCCATTTCTTTTTTAATTAGTTTCCCATCCTTTGTATAAAACGCAGGTCCTATAAGCATCAAGTTCGTATTTTTCTTGGAAACTCAAATACTTCTATTATCAATTATACAAAAACAAGTGAACCGCATCAAAATTCGTGCGAAATTAATCTGGTTTTAACAAAAGCGGCCCAAAACATGACAAAATTAATCAAAAGGCCCAAAATGAAGTTTTCAGGCCTTTGATCGTAACAATAAGTCAGATCAATCATCCTCTCTGCGACTCAGGCGATACCACATTCTTTTAACATTGGCCGGAATTTCAGTAGTAGCCCAATCTGAATATCCATGGTTTGTCACCACGCTTCCAAGATGCTGAAACTCCTCATTTTCATACTCTATAGAGCCTTTCAACCAATTGTCGCTATCCAGATACATAACTATTCCGCATTGGTCAAATCTGTGATGGCTCTCTTCAAATGAAGTCTTTACAATAAAGCTGAAGTATTTTTCATCAGTCTCCATTTGAAAAACCGGAGCGTTATCATTACGAAAATGATAATATGTTCTCTGCCATAAATCAGTATGCGGCAAAGTGGTAACCCTGACAGTGTTATTGTCAATCACATAACTCTTTGGTTCTCTTGTCCAGACAAAATTATCAATTCTCATATTATTATCCCCCTTTTAAAACAAACCCCATTTGAGATAATTATATGGTTACTGCATCACAAGAACAACTTTAGTCTTAGATCAAAATTCCATAATGAACTTTTCAACTTCATCAAACGTAGGCATAACAGCCAATGCTCCGCGCCTTGTCGTTATGAGAGATGCCGCAGCATTGGCAAACTTAAGGATTCCTCCTAAGTTCTCCTCCGTAAGATGATTCAGAATGTATCTCCCGCACCGGTTGTTTCTATGGTTTCCGGCGTAATGAAGCCGTCATGTGACACTACCATATTTCCCAGATAAGCCCTGCTACCATCTTTCCCCATAGTTGCAAAGATAAGCCTGATTCCATATTCACTCTTTATGGCAGCTATACCTTCATCAATATCCTTTTTACCGGTAACAAGTTCAATCTCATTGTCGGATATTTTTAAAACATCACAGACACTCATTCCATATCTGATTGCTTCCAAAGCATCCTCTGCTGAGTTCCACAAAGGCTCTCTGTAGTTCGGATCAAAAGAAATTAAACACCCGCTATTCTTTGCAATCTGAACAGCTTTCTCGGTAGCCTTTCTGCCACACTCACTGGTCATCGAAAGCGTTCCAAAATGAAACACATCTGATTTTTCTATAAAAGCAGCACGCTCAGCGATCTCATCCTCAGTGATCATCATATCCGCTCCCGGATTTCTGAAGAAGGCAAAATCTCTGTCACCGTTTGGTAATTTTTGTACGAAAGCAAGTGTGGTTCCAACTTTTTTATCCTTCATGACTGCTTTCATGTCTATACCCTGATCTGAAGCCTTTTGTATCAGCAAATTTCCAAGAAAATCATCTCCGACTTTACCGATAAATGCTGTTCTGTTTCCCAGCTTCTGCAGCATGGACAGTACATTACACGGAGCTCCGCCGGGATTTGCTTCAAACAAAATATTCCCCTGCGAACTTCTTCCATTATCAGTAAAGTCAATTAACAATTCTCCAAGCGCAACAACATCATATCTGCTATTCATTTTTTCATTTCTCCTCTGACAAAGTGTTCAGGCACACGTCAATTACTGCCTCACCATCTACATTAAAACTGATTCCATCAGCATGATAATCAGTAAGTATACTCATTGACATAACCTGTTCTCCATCATTAACAAACACCTCCAGGCTGTATCTGTCCATTATTATGCGAAGTTTCACTGCTCCGTCATTTTTACCTACCTGACATCTTCTCTGATGAACTATAGCCCTTCTGCTTCCGGAATACTTACGGTCTATTTTAAGGACTGACTCAACCGGGTCAAAGAAAACAGAAGAGTGGAATCTTCCATTATCTGCGAGCCTTATCTCAAGTTTTCTGTATAATTCCTCAGTTCTCTTTATATCAAGAGTCATATCTATTGTTCTTCCACTTATTCCTGAAAGAGCACAGTTGCCGGAAATTCGGACGTTTCTTCTTTCAACGGTAGAAGAATATAATTTTTCTATTTCTTTTAGAGGTTTTTGAATCAGCTTGCCATTAACAACAGAAATCTCACGAGGAATACTCATCTGTCCAAACCACGGGAAATCATCACGCTTAAATCCTGTTGTGTCCCAGTTCTGCATCCAGCCAATCATCACACGCCTTCCATCCTCCATCAGAATAGTCTGCGGTGCATAAAAATCAATTCCATAATCAACTGCCTGGGAATACTCATCTTTAAACATACCATCTTCATCCAGATAACCTATCTGGCAAAGTGTCCCGTTACCATTATGGAATTCTAATTCTTCCGGAAGCATGTCCTGAGGACTTGTGAGTAAAACCTGTTTTCCATCAAGTTCAAAGAAATCCGGGCATTCCCACATTTTTCCAAAACGGTGGTTATTTTTTGCAAGAAGCTTTTCATATTTCCAGCTGTATCCATCTTCACTGCTAAAAAGAAGAAGCTGTCCGTCTGCATCCATGGTTTTACTTGCAATAATTGCCTTAAAGCCATTGCCCTCCTTCCATATCTTGGGATCACGGAAGTCATTTCTGCTGGCTCCTTCAGGGAGGGAGGATTCGTCGAGTACAGGATTATGCTCATACTTCACATAGTCTTTTCCATCACCAACTGCAATACACTGTGTCTGAACATCGCGCAATATTCCATCATTATCTTCTTCCCTTATAACTCCTGTATACATGAGAAGCTGTCTACCATCATCCAGTTCAACGGCACTTCCCGAAAAGCATCCGAAATCGTCATATTCTTCATCCGGTGCCATAGCTGCCGGGAGATTTTCCCAATGCAGAAGATCTGTGCTTACAGCATGTCCCCAATGCATCGGTCCCCAGACAGTATCATATGGATAATACTGGTAAAACATGTGGAACTTACCACCATAATATGAAAAGCCATTTGGATCATTCATCCATCCTACTCTGGGCACAAGATGAAAAATCGGCTTTAATTCCTTATCTATAAGCTTTTCCCTTTTTTCCTCATATGCTCTTGCTTTATCTAACTTATCACTCATAATTACTCCGATCTAATTCAATACATAGATATTTAAATCTGAAAACTCAGCATTTCCCTCAATATAAATCTGCCATTCATTATTTATCGCTGAATAAACCCTGTTACTGAGAGCCTTTTCATCATTCAAATAAAGAACAACTATTTCATTCTCAACGACCAGCTTTATATCATAAGATTTTCCTGCTTCCATACTGCATCTTTGAGAATTTTCATACGCATCATAAATAATTTTCTGCTGGTCAGAATCCAGAAGCACCTTATAATCTCCAAAAGAAAAGCCCGCTTTTCCTCCATTCTCATTAAAGGTAATCTTCCCTTCCAAAAGCATCTTATACGGCAAGGTTCCCTGTCCTTCAGTAGCTGAAACTCTTTTACCCTGCGCTTTCAATTCAGCTTTCTCTTTAAAGTAATTCAAAAACTGCTCCGGCATCCCAACACCAAGTGTATGATCATCCTTTTGTACCAGTCTGTAAGGCATAACAGAACCGGCCCAGGTATATTCCAAAATATCTCCGCCACTCTTCTTATGATCAAGAAAGCCCACGAGGTATCTTGCTCCATCATATTGGACAGTTTTTGCTGCATAAAATCCGTTACCATCAAAGGTATCAATTTCCGGTTTTATCCATTCTCCATTTAAATCCTGTGTCATTCTGTAATAGGTGACATTATTCCAGCTAAAGACAAGATAATACCAGTCATTCATAGCAAAAAGATCCGGGCATTCCATAAAATACAGCTCATCGCTGTGATAAAACTCGCCTTCAAATTTCCAATATGACAGATTTGATGATGTATACCTGAGAATGCAGCTTCCGGAATCATCAATTCTTTTTCCGCCAACCAGCATCCAGTATTCTTTATATTCATCCATCCATAGAACCTGCGGATCCCTGAAATCATCACTGCTATATCCTTCAGGAGCATGAATGGTATCTTTCGGTCTTTTTTTGTAAGATTTATTATCCTTACTTACTGCGTGCATCAGGCACTCTCTGTCCTGATTCTTATCAAATGATTCTGTATAATCATTGTGGCCTGTATAAAACGCATGATATTTGCCATTTTCTGCCTTAATAAAGCTACCGGTTCCAACAGCAATATCAGGATCTTCAATTTTTTCTCCAAACGGAATGATCTCTCCGGCATCTGCATAATTGCAGAAATCTGTTGTATCAAACCTGTAAATCGGATGGTATCCTGTACCGTTTTGATCCGTATCATACAGATAATTCAAATGTATTCCGTTCTCGTCAGCCTGGGCCATAACATCTCCAACCCAGGTTCCTTCAATATTTGGAAAAAAGCTGTCTATTACAGTAACTTCTTTCTCTTGTTCCTGTGAATCTGCACATCCCTGACATAGCAAAATAGAAAAAGTCAGTGATGCTGCAATTAGTCTTTTATAATTCATATTTTCTTAAAATGCCCCAGCCAGATCATCTGACCGGGGCAAAAACTCTTTGTTAATATTACTGATTACTACTTCTTAGTTTGCATAAAATGCATCAAGGTACTTCTGATATATTGAAAGGTACTCATCAAGGCCGTATGCATTTACCTTGTCAATGTACTCATTCCAGCCTGCATCCGTAACACCATTCATGATGAAGTCTGACTTGCTGGAATTAACATAGGAAATCAGGTCTGTCTGAATGCCTGTGAGTTTCTCTGTATCATCAGCAGACATAAATACATTGGGATATACATACTTGCAATGCATATCATCTGTGTAATATTCCTTGATCCAGTCAAGACGATACTGGGCATCATCGGGACATGTTACATACACTCCGTAGTACTCATCAAGAATAGCAAGAGGTCCGCCAACTGCCTCAGCTTCTCTTACTTCAACCGGTGAAGCATCTCCAAGTGCTGCATGCTTTAACATCTTTTCGCCCTTATCATTTGTTGAAAGTTCAAAGATATCGAATTCATCATCCTCACCATAGGTTCCCCAGTTGTTCTGAGGTGACTGGAAAGGATCATACATAAGGTCAAGCCATGCACATACAAATGCAGGATTGTCACACTTTGCTGTTACAACACATCTTCCACGGTCAAATCCTGAAGTAAATGAACCGTTCATAGGTGTTACATTTCTTGTATCAGCTTCCAGAGCTGCAAGAGGTACATAATCCTCGATGTTATCAATATTTGCTACGTCCCAAGTGAAGCAAACACCGTATCTGTGGGATTTTCCCTTGGCAACATATGTTGACCAGTCCTGAGTAAAGCATTCAGGATCCATAAGACCTTCTTCATATAACTTGTGAAGCCATTCAACACCGGATTTGAAGCCGTCCTGTGTAGCAGTGAAAATAACCTTCTTGTCATCTGTTACTGCTATATGCTGTCCTATATCATTATCACCATAGCCCTCACCAAAACCGTTGATAAGAAGACTAGGATCATTGTCATTGATGATGCATGACATAGGTATGATGTCACCGTCAATTCCAAACTCTGCCTGAAGTTCTGAAGCGTGCTCCTTGAATGCCAGAAGAACCTGTTCAAACTCATCTACTGTTGTAGGTGTCTCAAGCCCAAGGAAATCAAGCCACTTCTTGTTGATGTAAGTAAAGTTGTTACCAACTGTCTGAATTGCTGTCTTTTCAGAGCCAAGCTGCTCAATCCAGGGAAGAGCCCAGATATGACCGTCCTTATCCTCACACATAGTGCGGTATTCAGGATACTTATCGAATACAGCCTTTAAGTTGGGCATATTTGCATCGATATACTCCTCAACGGGAATAATCACACCCTGTTCTGCGTATCTGATAAGATCACTGTTTGAAAAACCTGCATTGAATACAAAATCAGTAAGTGCATCCTTATTTGCCATATTCAGGCTTATCTTATCGCCCCACTGATCGCTGGAAATTGCGGTCCAGTCAACGTGTACATTAGTCTCTTCTTCGAGTCTCTTGAAAATTGTTCTGTTGTTAGGCTCCTCCTCTGTTCCTGTAGGGTAACTGATCATACCTGTAATTGTTACCTTGTCTGCAAGCGGAAAAGTCAATTCATCGGCAGATACCTTTGCTGCCTCACTGCTCTGGCCTTTACTGCCACATCCTGCCAGCATTCCAACAGCCATCGAAGCTGTCATCATTGCAGCAAATGCTCGTTTCATACTCTTTTTCATTAATCCCTCTCCTTTTTTGTTTATGTAAACCCAATATGGGTTGTTAACCTTTCACTGAACCAACCATAATGCCTGCATCGAAATACTTTTGGAAAAACGGATACATAACGATCAATGGTAAGCTCGAAATAATGATTGTTGCGTATTTTAACAGTTCCGCAAGCTGTGCTCTCTGTGCTGTACTCTGCATGTCTGCAATCATTCCGGGATCCGGCTCATTCTGAATAAGAATGGATCTCAGAACCAGCTGAAGCGGCTGTTTATATGATGAATTCAGATAGATCATCGCATCGAAATAGCTGTTCCACATTCCGACAAACTGCCAGAGAACAAGTACTGCAATCAGCGGAGTACATACCGGAAGCAGTATTCTGAAAAAGAACACCAGCTCATTTGCTCCATCAACATCTGCAGCCTCTCTCAGCTCATTTGGAATTCCTTTATAATATGTCCTTGCAATTATCATGTTCCAGACACTGAATGATCCCGGAAGAATTACTGCCCACATACTGTCCAAAAGGCCTATATTACTGATAAGCAGGTATGTAGGAATAAGTCCGCCTCCGAAAAACATTGTTATTATGAAAATCGTATTGAAGAGCTTTTTTCCTTTAAAATCATCTCTGGACATTGGATATGCACAGAGAAGAGTGATAAAAACAGAGATAACACTGAACAATACCGAATAGACAATTGCATTCTTAAAGCCTATCCATATCTGAGAATTTGTCATTACTCTCTCATAAGCGGTAAGTGTCCACTTTTCAATATCAAACACAATCCCTTTATTCTGCAGAGTAATCGGATCCATAAATGATGCGACGACTATGTAGATCATTGGTATGATTATTGCCAGTACAAATGCTGCAAGCAAAACATATCCAAAAATCAGAAAGCATTTATCTCCCAGGGAATACCTGGCAAAACTGCCCTTTTTCTTAACTAATGCTTTTTCCATCAAGCGCCTCCTTATAATCCCTGTCCGTCATTCATTCTCTCCACAACTTTATTCACAAGTATAAGGAGAATTACGTTTATTACCGTATTAAAAAGTCCTACCGCAGTTGAATAGCTGTAATCACCATTCAAAAGACCTTTTTTGTACACATATGTTGCTATAATTTCGGAAGATGCAAGATTCATATCAGACTGCAATGCATAAGCCTTCTCAAAACCAATACTCATGATATTACCGGCCTGCAGTATAAACTGTATGACTACCATGTCTTTAATTGCCGGCCACTCAACCGCTTTGATCTGCTGGAAAATATTTGCTCCATCAATCTGAGCAGCTTCCTTAAGTTCCTGGCTCGCATTTGATAATGCAGCTGTGTACATGATTGATGCCCAGCCTGCTCCCTGCCATATTCCGCTGGCAATATATATGGGTCTGAAGGCTTCAGGTATTGTCAGGAAGTTAATACTTGTTCCCATCATCATATTCAGTGGTCCGGTTACTGATAAGAGAATTCTTACCATACCGCAAAGTACTATAACTGATATGAAGTTTGGCATATAAAGTACAAGCTGTATCTTCTGTTTCAACTTGCTGCTGGCAACTCTGTTCAGGAGAAATGCCAGAATGATCGGCACCGGGAACCCCCACAGCAATCCGAATATACTAAGCTTTAATGTATTGGCCAGATACTGAAGGAAGTCAGGCGATGATAGGAATTGTTTAAAATATTTAAGTCCTACCCACTCACTGCCAAGTATTCCTTTAAAAGGATTGTACTTTTGGAATGCTATCAGCACTCCTCCCATAGGCACATATCTGAACAGTATTGTCAGAAACAGTGCAGGCCCCAAAAAGAATACATACAATTGCCAATGCTGTTTAACATATATGAGCGTATTGTGAAACTGTCCTTTTTTTGTTTTTGCATTCATAATTATTTCTCCCAAGGCATTTTACATTTGCGCACCTGCGTTTTACATATGTAAAATATATCACCCACATTATGCTATGTCAACACTTTTATTTTACATTTGTAAAACTTATTTTTACATTTGACACTTCGTATTTTACATTTTATAATGAAGAAAACTATTCAGAAATGGAGATCAGGATAACAGATGGCATCCAGAGTAACATTACAAGACATTGCAGACGCTTTGGGCGTATCCAGAAATACAGTCTCAAAAGCTATTAACAATACAGGAGTTTTGGCAGATTCAACCAGAGACAAGGTTCTGCAGAAAGCTCTCGAAATGGGTTATAAACAGTTTTCATACGCAAGCTCATTATCTGATATAAAGACCCCTGCTTTTTCTCAGCAAAATAAAATAACAGGAGAAATAGCACTTCTAACAGGCGGCTTCCTTGGCAATTCTCACTTTGCTTCAACAATGCTGGATAAGTTTCAATATGAAATATCCCAGCTCGGTTACAGTATGAGTATGCACAGAGTAGATTCCCGTAATATAGATGAGCTATCACTCCCCATATCTTTTTCAAAAGAAAAAACCATCGCAATTGTCTGCATAGAATTATTCAATCATCCATATTGCGAGATGATATGCAGCCTGGGCATTCCGGTGCTTATGGTGGACGCTCCGGTCGCCAGCTATTGGAAACCATTAAATGCAGATACAATTCTTATGGATAACTTTTCGAATATTTATACTGTTGTAAATGATATGAAAAACAGGGGGATAAAAAAGATCGGTTATATTGGTCAGGTTACACACTGCCGTTCCTTCTATGAACGATTTATGGCTTTCAGAGAAGCCATGTATATCAATAATCTCCCTATTGATGAGAAATTTTGCCTCACTGAAGTACACTCTCACGATGAAGACTACAAAGAGTATCTTTCAGTGGAGCTGTCCAAGCTGAAGGAAATGCCTGATCTGTTCATCTGCGCCAATGATTTTATTGCTATAGACGTGCTTTATGGACTGAAAAAACTAGGGATAGAATGTCCAGGAGATATTAAGCTCTTTGGCTTTGATGATTCACCTGAATCAAAGATAATGACTCCTTCTCTCTCTACAAGTCATATTCACAGCCAGGTTATCGGATATTCTGCAGCCAACCTTATAATTACAAGGATTGAGCAGCCCGACTTAAATTACAGAACCGTATATACTGAGACCGACTTGATATATCGGGATTCAACGTCATAAAATGACGGGTGTCAAAGGAGTTTCCTCTGACACCCGTTTTTTGACGAAGCTTCAATTATAACAATTTCATGATGAGATCGGAAGAGCACACGTCTGAACTCCAGTCA
>CAMVLM010000050.1 GCA_947168335.1 uncultured Butyrivibrio sp.
ACGTGCTTTTTTTTTAATACATTGTATATGATACAACAGGGTGTTAAGTTTTTGAGGTTGGGGGGGGTGGGGGGGGGTGGGTATTGATTAGCAAGCTACTGCATGCTGATCAAGATAAATCTCAAAATCCTTGTTGAAACCTTGATAGCTAACCTTAAGAGGCTTTCTAAAATCAAGGCCAAATACTCCAAGGATGGATTTAGCGTCTACAGTAAAACGATTATAAGAAATGTCCACATCAAAGTCGCACTTAGTTGCAGCGCATACAAAATCATTTACCTGATTGGGACTGAGTTTAATAAGCTTGTTCATTGTCATATCCTATCTCCTTATCTGATGAATATCTTATCTCATCAATTAAAAAAATATTCTCTGCGAAGCAGATTAAATAATTACTTCGTTATTCAACAATTAAGGATTATACTCTATAATTTCGAAAAAATAATTGCGATTTTCTTATGATTTTCTTAAGAAATTCTTAAGATAAAAATGGCTCAACCATGCAACCGTAAGCGTTTAAGGTGACAATAGTGCCATTTTTTGCATTGATCTTATTAAATCATACCTTATTTTCTAATAATTGAATAATTTTTCAATAATTATGCGAATTCAATCTTGCACTGTAAAAAAAAATGCGTTTTAATAAGATATATTTTTTCATAATTAATGAAAGAGGAGGAGCAAAATGGAAAATCTTATTATTCCCAAGGATTATGTATCAGCGCTTAACCTCCACGACACACAGGTCGGTATCAAAACCGTTAAGGATTTCTTCCAGAATACACTTTCTGAGAATTTGAACCTTTTACGTGTGACCGCTCCACTGTTCGTGGCACCGGAGTCAGGACTTAATGATAATCTGAATGGTGTTGAACGACCTGTTGCATTTGATATTAAAAATGAAGCAGAGCGCGAGGCAGAGATTGTTCATTCACTTGCAAAATGGAAGCGCTTCGCACTTAAGAAATATGGCTTTAAGATTGGAGAAGGTCTTTACACCGATATGAACGCCATCCGCAGAGACGAGATACCGGACAATATCCACTCTGTATTTGTTGACCAGTGGGACTGGGAGAAGGCTATCAGCAAGGAAGACAGGAATCTTGATTTCCTTAAGGAAACAGTTCGTACTATATATAAGGTACTTCGTAAGACAGAAAAATACATGTCAATTCAGTACGATTATATAGAAGAAATACTTCCTCACGATATTTTCTTTATTACATCTCAGGAGCTTGAGGATATGTATCCGGGCAAGACTGCCAAAGAGCGTGAATATCTCATCACAAAGGAAAAAGGTGCGGTATTCATCATGCAGATCGGTGATATACTCGCTTCAGGTGAGAAGCATGACGGAAGAGCTCCGGACTATGATGACTGGGCATTAAACGGCGATATTCTCGTATACTACCCTGTCCTTGACATTGCACTTGAGCTTTCATCCATGGGTATCCGTGTAGATGAAGATTCCCTTAAAACCCAGCTTGAGAAGGCAGGCTGCACAGAAAGAGCAGAGCTTCCTTTCCAGAAGGCTATTCTTGATAAGGAGCTTCCTTATACAATCGGTGGTGGTATCGGTCAGTCCAGACTTTGTCTGTTCTTCCTGAGAAAAGCACACATCGGTGAGGTTCAGTGTTCACTCTGGCCTGATGATGAAGCTGAAGAAGCAAAGAAGAACGGAATTCAGTTACTTTAAAATATTAACTCAGACTTCAATTCAAATAGAAGTCTGAGTTATTTATTTTTATGTTGACATTACCGTTGAAAGGCATTACATTTAGAAACGAAAAAAATAATATTTTTGCTAGGGGAGCTGTGCTGAGATGATGCAGGATTTTTCCTCCATCGACCCTCACTACTTGAACCGGATAATACCGGCGTAAGGAAGCATTTCTTGAAAACAGTGCGTAAGCACTTGACCTGAAATCAAAAACAACCTCCCTATGCAGATAAGGGAGGTTTATTTTATGTCTTTTTTCTTAAAACAGGTCGAGGATACCTACGAGCTTACTTCAGCCGGCTACAGCTTATTTATTCTTCTTATGATTGCTGCTCTTATTGCAGCATGCTTCTTCACAGGGAAAGATAATAAAAATCATTTTTCTGTAAAACAGCTGGTATTTGCCGCAATGTGCGTCACAATTGCCATGGTTACATCAATGATCAATTTTTTCAACCTGCCTATGGGTGGTTCTATAACACTCTTCTCCATGTTCTTTATCACCTATGTCGGATATCTGTATGGTTTACGTGCAGGATTAACATCCGCTATTGCATACGGATTTTTACAGCTGATCATCAATCCCTATATCGTAAGTGTGCCCCAGCTTATCTGTGATTACATTCTTGCTTTTGGTGCAATGGGAGTTGCAGGGTTCTTTTACAACACAAAGCACGGCATGGTGAAGGGCTATATTGCAGGAATACTCGGAAGATATTTCTTTGCAGTATTATCCGGTGTTATCTTCTTTGGCCAGTATGCTCCCGAAGGAATGCACCCCCTGGTATATTCACTTGCATATAATGGTTCATACATCGGCGCAGAAGCTGCTTTAACACTTGTACTTATCAGCATCCCCGCTGTACACAAGGCTCTCAACCGCATAAGGGTTATGGCCAACGAAGAAGAAGTCCGCGGCGCTTTAAAACAGGGCTAAACAGGAATTGTTTCATTAAGGGTGAAGGAATAGATCAGTCTTTCCTTCACCTTTTTATTTGTAATTTTCTCAAGAGCTTCCTGGTAATAGTCAAGCTGTACCTTATACTTTCTGATAAGCTCATCTCCTGTTCTTACTTTATCAGTCTTGTAGTCAAGAAGGACCAGGCCATCCTCCTCTTCAAACCACACATCGATGATTCCCTGTATTAAAACAATCTCACCCTCAGGAAGACTATCATCCACTCTGCGGGCACTTATTCCCATCATAAATGGAGACTCTCTGTGCAATAGTCCCTTTTCCATTGCGGTCTTCATTCTTATTCCCGCATCTGATTCACAGAAGTCCCTGATATCGCTCTCTTTTACGCATCTGCTCTGATCAGCCAAAAGACGACCTTTCTCATCAAGATACGAAAACCATCCCGCAATGTTATCAAGCCTTTCTGAAAACGAATCAAAATCTGTATCATTTTCATCATTCTCATAAATAAGTTCCATTACTTTATGGTAGATTGTTCCTCTGGCAGCACCGGTTGCAGCAAGCTCTTCTCCGTTTATAAACGAAGGTACATACCCTTCGGGTCTTATCAGCTCCAAAGATGGTTCAGATTCTTCTATTTGAGCCTTTTTAAGCTCTGTAACCGTTGTCTTGATAAATAAGTTGTTATAGGCCTCATGAGGATATTTAGCCGCAAATCTGCCCATATAAAAGTCCATCAGCTCTGTCTCTTTATCAGATAATGGTCCATTAAGTGTAGAAAGAGCAACATTGCCCATTATCTGGCTGCCCTGCTCTACACTTGTGAGATCATTTTCATCCATTACCCTGAAAGAAAATGATACAGGAGGGGCATCCTTAACAGTTACCGGGATACTCTGTGATTCAGGAACATTCCCTATATCCGCTCCTACAAGTTCGGAAAGCTTCTTAAAATCAGGGTGTCTTACAAGGGACATAAGTACAAGCTGCTGATAGCTCTTGGCTGTCTCTCTTTGGAACAAAGGCATGAGATAAGGCTGCTCAGAATCCAAAGCTTCTCTTTTTCTGAAGCGATCAAGATCCGCAATGATTGATCTGATATCGGAAGCTGCGATCTTTTCTGCCTCCGGATCGTAGTTTATCTGTCCAGTCATAATGAGCTTTTCCTTGGCTCTTGTCATGGCAACATAAAGGATTCTCATCTCTTCTCCCAGAGTATCCTTCTTCATGCTGTCATCCATCATATTTTTCCTCAGAGTCTTGTATTTTACCCTGTTCTTAAGATCAATGGCATGAGTGCCTATACCCATGTCCATATCGCAGACAACGGCAGAATTTGTATCCATGTAATTAAATTCCTTGGACATTCCGGACACAAAAACAATAGGGAACTCCAATCCCTTACTCTTATGAATACTCATTATCCTGACAACATCAGCATGCTCATCAAGCATTCCGGCTTCACCGAAATCAACTTCATATTTAGAAAGCTGTTCGATGTATCTTACGAAATGAAACAGTCCTTTAAAACTGGTCTGTTCATATGCCACAGCCTTCTCAATGAGCATATTAAGGTTAGCAGCTCTTATTTCTCCTGCAGGCAATGCTGCACAGTACTCATAAAAGCCTGTGTAGTTCATAATATATTTAAGAAGCTCACTGACAGGCAGATACGAACTCTTTTCCCTGAAAAGTTCCAGCATATTGGCGAATTTACGTAACTTTTCAGATAGTTTATCGTCCAATATAGTAACATCGGTTGATTTTTTATATTCCGGATCAATGCATCTTAATATGGAGCTGTAAAAGCTATCATCATCAAGAGCTGTCTTTTCAAGGCACTGGTCGTATGCCTTAACAATTGCCAGCTCCTCATCATTAAAATCCCCTATGGCAGAGTGCATAACACTGACCAGCGGAATATCCTGCATAGGATTGCTGAGCACTTTAAGGACATTCAGAAGTGTGACAACCTCCGTTGCTGAAAAATATCCCGTTTTTGATTCTATATAAACAGGAATTCCCCGTTCATCCAGAGCCTTCTTAAAAACATCATCCCAGCCGCTTGTTGCACGCAGAAGAATTACTATGTCGCTATATCTTACCGGGCGAAGGCTGTCATCTGATTCCTTTACCTTCGCTGTTTTCATAAGCTCATCTATTCTCTGGGCAACCATTCTTCCTTCAAGTTCCCTTGCCTTCTGTGATTTCATTTTTTTCACATTGGCGAAAAGATATTCCGCATCATAATCATCAGGAGCTTCGGGAGCCGGGAACCCGGCACCTGTAACAAGTGCCGCATCTTCATCATATTTTACGCCGCCCAGATCCTGTCCCATGATCTGTTCAAATATGTAGTTGACGCTGTCAAGGACCTGTCTTCTGCTTCGGAAATTATTGTGCAGGGAAATCTTTCTCCTGGGAGCCTTCTCATCAAGCTCATAAGTAGCCATCTTCTCCATGAAAATCTCAGGGCAGGCGAGTCTGAATTTATAAATACTCTGCTTGACATCTCCTACCATGAAACGGTTATATCTGCCCACAGCTTCACCTGAAACAGATGAAAGCAGCAGCTCCTGTACATTGTTTGAGTCCTGATACTCATCTATCATGACTTCCTCGAAGAAATCCCTGTACTGAAGTGCAGCACCTGAGGGCTCATATTCGCCATTCTCATTTTTTCTGACAAGAATATTAAGAGCCAGGTGTTCCATATCATCAAAGTCAATGATACCCATTTCACGCTTTTTCTCATCAAATCTGTGTTTGAATTCTATCGCCAGTTCCGCAAGGACTCTAACCGGTTCTGAGGCAATTTCCATATGCTTTATTATGGTCTCCCTGTCCTCAGAAAAATAATCCGTCGCAAGCTTACTTATCTGATCCTTAACGTAACCTCTGTGTTTTTTTGCAGCCTCACGCTTATCGATATTTACTGAAGGATCACTTTTTCCGGGCAGTCTTTTAAAAGATGTTCCATAATCCAGAACTGCACCTCTTAAATCATCAAATTCCCGGTTCTCCTTTGACAGGATTGCTCTCAATCCTTCAAGTTCACTTTCAAAAACATCCCCGTAAACATATGGTCCGTCAGGTTCATTGGCGATAGCCAGCGCGATTGACATGCGCTGCTCACACTCCTTAAGAGTGTTAATGGCATTCTCCATAGCCCTTTTCACAAAGAACTGATCATCAAATTCAGTCGGGTCGATATTATAGTCAGTTTTCCTGTCTTCAAGCCATTCCTCCGGAAAAGGCATGCTCATGGCATAGTCATAGAGCTTCAAAAGGAATGTCTCTATATTCTTGTCATTTTTACCTGTGGCAAAATACTCAGTGCAGTCAAGAAACGCCGGATCCTTCTGAGCATATTTCTCCTCCAGAAGCTCCTCGAGAACATCCCCTCTCAAAAGCTTCATCTCGCCCTCATCACCTACCCTGTATGAGGGATCGAGGTTTATCTCATTGAAATTATTCCTTATAACATATTGGCAGAAGGAATCAATTGTCGTTATCTGCGCACCGTGAACAAGAGTCTCCTGCCTCTGAAGATGGGCATTATCAGGCTCCTCCACAAGTTTATCCTGAATTGCTTTCAGGATTTTTTCTTTCATCTGCGCAGCTGCTGCCTTGGTAAAGGTAACAACAAGAAGCCTGTCTATATCGATAGGCTTATCTCCCGTTATTCTCTGTATTATTCTCTCGACAAGCACTGTAGTCTTGCCGCTTCCTGCGGCTGCAGATACCAGAACATTGGATTCCCTGGCATCTATTACTGCCTGTTGTTCAACTGTAAATCCCATTATTTTGCACCGTCTTCTTTTATAAGTGATAAAGCCTCTTCTTCAGTCAGCTTCTTAAGTTCACGCTTACCATAGCCAGGTATGGATTTGTCAAAACCGCATACAGATTTAAAACCGCAAAAATCACATGCTGTCCTGTCTCCCATTTCATAGGGATTGATTTCAACATTTCCCTTAACTATGTCCGTTCCGTTTCTCTTTATCAGACGTCCTACGTACTCTGATACTCCATCAAAATCCTCAGGTGCCATAACATCGGAAGTCTTGGAAAAATCTCCGTCAGTTTTAATCTGAACAGGAATTACATCAGATTCCTTACCTATTTCATGATCAAAGAGGTCGACTGTTGTTCTGTCGCTTCTGATCACGCCCTTAGGCCTTAGCTTCTTCCTGATCTTCTCGTTTATATCTTCAGATGTGGCATCTGTAGCTATTTCTCCACCTTCAAGTACCGGATCGTCAAGATGATAATAAAGGATTCCTGCGGGTATAATCTCTTTCCCCGGATTTGTTGCCTTTTCCATACTGCTTGCAACATTCATATACATTACAAGCTGGAGCTGTAATCCATAGTATAAGGAGCAAAGGTCAAACTTCTTATCTCCGGATTTAAAGTCAATGACTTTAACATAGACATGGTCTGCATCCTCATAGGTATCAACCCTGTCTATTCTTCCCGTAAGTTTCATTTTTTTGAGGATTCTTCCCTTTTCATCCTCGAGCAGATTTACATTTATGGCATCGATATCGCCCACTTCATTAAAGGCAACCTCCATTGATTTTGGCATGAATGATCCCTTTTTCAGCTGATACTGAAGCGTGTCGACTGATCTTACAAGTATTCTTTTTATCCTGCCCTTGACCGCCTCATTTCTGCTGCTTGATGAAAGAATTTCACTGTTATATTCCTCCATAAAGCTGTCCAGGGAAACATCCAGGATTCTCTCTCCATCCTCACCGGAAAAATTGGTCCAGGTAAGACCTTCTTTTTCCAGATTGTCCGAAAAAGTCTTAAGCACACCGTGAAATACATTACCCAGATCAGAAACCTCAAAAGTGAATTCTTCTCTTTCATCAAGTCCAAGACCGTACCTCAAAAAATGCGCATAAGAGCACTGTGCGAATTTTTCGAGACGGCTCACGTTATTTATAAGAACATTTCCATATAAGAGATCCGAAACAGCCTCGGATAATGGCTTATGAAGATACCCCTTACCCGCTGCATCGAGGATTCTCTTTAGATGTTCATCACCTTCGCCATTTGCAGCAATCAGGGCTCTGAAAAGCGCTCTGATGTTGGACGCCTGTTCCGGAGTCATATATCCTGCCGCATAACGCTGTATGTTTTCAGCAATAAAGTTCCTGCCGGTCTCCCCGGACTGAAGGATAGTTCCGGGATCCTGTTTTTCATAGACTATGGTCCTGATATCGGGGAAATATGAGCTGATCTTACCAACAAGATACGCAGGACGCAGACTCTTACCATCAGGATCAAGATGAGACCAGGAGAGATAAAGCTTCATGGAAGGCTTCGTCAGGTTCATGTACAGGTACAGTCTCTGGATATACATCTGCTGACGGGGAGTAGGTGCCATCTCAATTCCGCATCCACTGTCCATCAAAAACTGTCTCTCAATGTCCGAAATGATTCCACCGGTACCTGCTCCTTTTGGTATAAGATCATCATTAACACCAAGGAAAAACAGAACCTTAATCTCCTTAAGTCTGGTTCTCTCAATATCTCCCACAACAATTCTGTCTGCGCTCTGTGGTATTGTTCCTATTGTGGTGTCCCCGATACCAACTTCAAGAATATCGGTATATTCCTTAAGTGACAGCTTCTCATCTCCCATAAGAGACGCTATTTCATCCAAAAGCTCCATTACCTTGCGATAGATAACAGAATATTCTTTGGCTCTTATCTCATCACCATCCAGGTGGAAGGCTTTCTCATATTCAGCAAGTTTCGTCTCGGCATCAGCTCTGTTTATGAACTCATATATACCAAGTGAGAAATCCCTGACTGTTTTCCCCTCTGAAGCAAACAGTGGCTCAAGTCCCTCAGTAACCCTTTTTCTCAGATCGTTGATGTGGGTCAGATAGGTTTCTTTAAGTGCATCGGAATCCTCGCTCTTTTTCAGTCTCTTTGCAACATTTTGAGGAATTCTGTAAAAATCCTTATCCCAGGCACTTTTACCTCTGATGCCCAGCGCTCTTACGTAGTTTTCAAGCTCATCTGTCTCCTCTGCGGAAATATCAGCCATTCCACTTCTTAAATAATGGAAAACCGCATCAAAGCTGTAATTTGTATTAACAACAGATAAGCCGCCTCTGATATATTCAACCAGCGGATTAAGTCCGACACTTCCCGTCTGATCAATATAAATGGGAATATGGTATTTTTCAGCCTCATCGGTGGCTATCTTGGCATAGCGGTCAAGGCTTCCGCATACGATAGCGAAATCCCTGTATAAAAGCCCTTTCTCCCTCACAAGTTCATATATTTTGGAATACACGAGACGAACTTCACCTGTGATATCATTGGCTTCCATAAAAACAATGTTTTCCGTGTCTCCCTTAAAGGAATCCTTACCATATCGGAAAAGCCTGCTCTCAAGGAAGCTGAGTTCCCTGTTTTCCGCATGTCTGCTCTTGTCTGTGTTTTTTACAAATATATCCTGCGAATGAGAATTCCTGTATTCTGCCCATACATCAAATGGCGGAATATCAGATGGTGTGTTCTGTTTCTCATTTTCATATTCAAGGTGCAGAAGGTCATGAACTGTCTTCTTACTGAGTAAAAACAGCTCCTGCTCTGCGTTTTTATCATATATATATGGATTTTCATCCTGCCCGAAGGTGCAGGTGAAGATAACCTCTTTTGCCAGCGACAAAAGAACACCTATTACCTGATACTGGATAGGTGTAAAACCGGTAAAGCCATCAAACACTATAACACTACCGGTGATAAGCTTTGATTTATAAAGAGCACGGCATAGAACTGCCATGGTCTCTTCCTGTGCAATAAAGCTTCCTCCTATATAATCCCTGAAGCCTGCATAAAGCTTCTGCAGGTCAGAAAGCTTGGCCTTAAGTGCTCCCTTAGCCTTGGCTGCTTCAAGAAGGACATCGAGATTCTCCGGCTCTATGCGATACTGCATAAACTCGGAAATTGTAGATTTAACCTCATCTATATATCCCATCTTATGCATATTGCCGCCAATTACAGGCAGTTCACCCGAAAGCTTCTCAGCAACATGGCGCAGCACAAGACTTTTACCCATATCATTAAGGACCTTGGTTCCATCCTCTCCCACTTCCTCAAAGATTCTGTGAGACAGGCGCGAGAAACTAAGGACATCAATATTCATGATGCCACACCTGGGATGGAGTTTAACAATATCCATCTGTGTCTGCATGGTGAACTGATCCGGAACCACTATGAGGTAGTTTCTGTTCTCCTCCTCCATGCTCCTTCTGATAATTTCGTCATAAACCATGCGGCTCTTGCCGGCACCTGAAGCTCCAAAAATAAAACGCAGCATATATAATACATCCTCCCAAAAGGCTACTTTTTAAAGTATACCCCATGAGGTGTCCTAAATCCAGGACAGTAAAAATGTACCATTCTATGCTGCGTTTTTTAATATATGTAGTTAAATCTTTGTTTTAGTGATGGAAGAATCTCATATGTGTAAATGCCATTACCATATCGTGATCGTTTGCTGCCTGAATTACATTGTCATCACGAACTGATCCGCCGGGCTGTGCCACATACTTAACACCGCTTCTTGCTGCTCTTTCGATGTTGTCACCGAAGGGGAAGAAAGCATCTGATCCAAGAGAAACATCTGTGTTCTTGTCAAGCCATGCTCTCTTATCTGCCTCTGTAAATACTTCAGGCTTGGTCTTGAAGATATTCTGCCACTTGCCGTCTGCCAGGACATCCATGTAGTCAGCTCCGATATAGAGGTCAATGGTGTTGTCTCTGTCAGCTCTTCTGATGTTATCGAGGAAAGGAAGCTCCAGAACCTGAGGTGCCTGTCTAAGGAACCAGTTATCAGCCTTGCTTCCTGCAAGTCTTGTGCAGTGGATACGTGACTGCTGGCCTGCACCGATACCTATAGCCTGTCCGCCCTTAACATAGCATACAGAATTTGACTGTGTGTACTTAAGAGTAATAAGTGAAATAAGAAGATCCTTCTTTGCTGCTTCAGGAAGGTCCTTATTGTTTGTAACGATATCAGCAAGCATCTCATCATTGATCTCGATGTCGTTGTGTCCCTGCTCGAAGGTAACGCCGAATACCTGCTTTTTCTCAAGAGCAACAGGCTTGTATGAAGGGTCAACCTTGATCACTGCATAGTTGCCGTTCTTCTTGGCCTTGAGGATTTCAAGTGCCTCAGGAGTATAATCGGGAGCAATGATTCCGTCTGAAACTTCTCTTTTTACAAGGCGTGCTGTGTCTTCATCACAGGTATCTGAAAGAGAAATGAAATCACCGAAGGATGACATTCTGTCAGCGCCTCTTGCTCTTGCATAAGCACTTGCCATAGGTGAAAGATCGCCAAGATCCTCAACCCAGTAGATTTTCTTTTCGATATCTGTAAGCGGAAGTCCGATAGCAGCTCCTGCAGGTGATACGTGCTTGAATGATGTTGCAGCCGGAAGGCCTGTTGCCTTTTTAAGCTCTGATACAAGCTGCCAGCCGTTAAATGCATCAAGAAGGTTGATATATCCGGGCTTTCCATTGAGTACTTCAATAGGAAGATCTGATCCGTCCTCCATGAAAACTCTTGATGGTTTCTGATTGGGATTGCATCCGTACTTGAGTGCTAATTCTTTCATTTTTGACCTCCATTACTGATTCTTGTTAACTATACGAGTCTCGTACTTGCCTGTTGAAATATCGATAAAGCGTGTGAATAATGACACTTTATTGTCAGCATTCAATGCATCCCAGATGGTGTTTGTGAAAGTGTCGATATCGCCCTCAATTGCAACCTCTGTAGGCTCGCCTTCGTAACTGGGAAGGGGATTGCCATCCTGCATATAAGTATGAATGAAATATCCCTTGCCTGCTGCGGGTTTCTCATATGTGTATGTAAATCTGAGGCAAGTGGAAGGATCGTTGTGATCGCTCTTAAGGATTGACATTGAGATGTCATATTTTCCGTCCTCAATGTGCATAAGTCCTGAAATACGAGGTGTGTAGTTAGGAGCATCCGGCTCGAACTCTCTTGTTCTCAAGGACTCTTCAAAGGACTGACCTGCCTCCATAAGATCGTAAACAGTATCTGTCTGATCTCCGTTTGTAACGATTGTGTAATTACCTCTTACGCGAACAGGCGCATAAATGATAAGGCTGGGATCTTCAAGCTTTGCGGGATCAAAAGCTTCTGTTCTGATGCCCTCTCCCTCGGTTACAAATACACGGTTTCTGCTGTTCTCGCTTCTTCCCATGATGAAATATGCTGTTACCGCATACTTTCCATCTGCACTTGTTCCGATAACAATTCCGCGTCCCGGATATGCGTTTCCATTAAGTTCCTTAGCTAAATTAACCATATTGTCTCCTTCCTTATGCATGGCTCTGCAATACATATATTCGTGCTATTGCAGACACAAACTCGAAAATGCTTCGCATTTCCTCGTTCGTGTAGCTCGCCATATATGCAAGTAAACATCTGTGCAAGCACATGCTTACTTGCATGCATGGCTCTGCAATAGCACGCAAAAAACCGCCTGGGCATGCCTCATAACGGCTGCCCAGGCGGTCGACAATTCATATCATATAACCGCACTCCCCTGTGGTTACCCACATATCCGCCAGTTGTGCGACAAATAAAATGTACACGATGGGCGGACAAAAGTCAATAAATGTTTTTTAGCTCAATTTTAAAGGTTTTTTCCGAAGCACAGCTAAGAACATACATGTCATCAATCACGATGCTTTCTATATTCCAGTTCTCAAGAAGATTTTCTTCTTTCCTTGGATCACTGTAAAAACCTTTCCCTTTTGCTTTTAATACTGCCTCAACGGAAGTCCAGTATCTTGCATAGATCATTTTCTCTTCCACTCCGGGATCCTTCTTTGAATTCTGAATGGCAGGCAGATCCTCCGCTACCATTTTTTCAATATATTTTTCAGGGAGAATCCTGCTAAGAACAGGAAGTGTAAGCCTGTCAGCTTCTTCGATATCAACTCCGACAGGGGCAGATGAAACCGCCATCACCACATATTTCCCACTGTGCGAAATACTAAACTGTGGCGGATCGTCAAAGCATTCCGGATTCAGATAAGGTTTTCCATACTCATTAAGAAGAATCTGATTATCCCCCGATGCACCCAGACATTTTGAAACAAGATATCCCGCAGCAAGTTCCTGTCTCTTTATACTGTCCGCCCGGGCTTTGTTGTATTTTTCCACGTAATGAGGCGCAATCCCGGAAAGTATCTGCTCAGTTTTCCCATCGAGTTTTTCAGATTCCAGAATGTAAACTTCTATTATGTTTTGCTCATTTTTCTCTGTCATATGTTTTCCTGTATGATATTTTTTCGAAAAATATTAATACAAATATTATAATTCCACAGGCCCTGCAAGGCTATAATAATCTATAGATGCGTGTTTTGTAAGGAGGTAAAAGATGAAGAAAATATTTTCACTAATCTTTGCATTTTCTCTGCTGACATCAGTAATAATTCCCTCTTCGACTGTTTATGCCAATGAACCCCAGGCTGATATAAGGAATATCATCACTGTTCCTGCAGACCTCACCGGTAAAACAGTTATACTGCATACGAATGACATTCACGGAGCTATCAGTAAATACGCACTGGTGGCATCAGTAAAAGAAAACTTTGTAAATCGCGGTGCTGAGGTCATCCTTGCAGATATTGTAACTAATGATTTCCTTTCATCCGGCGGTGATACCTATTACGCTTTACGTTCAGCTTCTGTTTCTATCGACACCGGGCTTATAGTAAACGAAGGAATAATCGAATATGTAAAGGAAGCCCTAAACGGTGTGATAACCGCTGAAAAATATGGTGCACCCCGAAATGATCACATAATAATCAAAACCGGTATAACTGAGAAAACACCTGCTGCCGGATAAAAAAATCAAAAATCCCGTACTTCGAATGTTTTCGAAATACGGGATTTTCTCACATATAAACTCTGACTAAAAAAATGATCATAAGATGGACCGGATAAAATGCATAGAATAAGTACTTTGAGTTTCCCTTAAAGCATCCCCGCTCACCGTTATACAGGAGCATCAGTATAAATGCAGGAAACGCCCAGACTTCACTTTCCATATTCATAAAAAACAAATAACCAAGCACACATGCCAGAACTCTCGATCTTCTGAACATGAAAAGTATTCCTATAAGAGCAACTCCCCATGCATCGTAATCCGTGTTTATCACGTAGGCAAGCCAGGCTGCTGCCCCAAGTGGTGCAAGATACAAAACCATATAAAAGGGATTTGAAGCATATACGCCGATGGGACTAAATCTGTTTTCCGTAAAAAGCTTCTCTTCCACAAATTTCATACACCATATGGCAAGAAGCCCCGCAATAAGAGTAAAAAACGTATTGCTGTTTCCTAATATCCTCTCCCTGTTTTCTTCTATGAGAAACAAGATGTCCGAGGTAAAAGGCACATTCTGAACCTTAAGTGCAATGTCAAAGGGAAACTCCGCAAGCACACCAAATATTCCTAGATTCATAAGATACTTTGGAACACTTCTTGTGTACTTAAGACCTTCAACCAACAAAAAACAATAGATGGGAAATGCAGTCCTTCCAACGTGCCTGAGAGCGTAATAAAGGTTTGACGCTCCGCCAAAATCAAGTCCGAAGGGGTAAAATCCTTCTCTGATATTGTAAAGTAATATGCCACCTGCCACATGATCCACCAGCATTGCGACCATTGCAATTATTTTCAGGGTGCTGGCATTTACTATCTGAAACTTCTTAAGTGATGCTGTTAAACTTTCCGTGGTAAACTCCTCCAATTTACGCGAAATCCCGGCTCAATTCAGGTTTTAGTCCATTAAAACCTACTTTAAACAATCGTAAGATTATTTTTATAGATACATAATTGAACGCTCCAGTCAAACTGACTTATAATCAACTTATAACCACAATAGGAAAGGATGCCTATATGTTAATGCCTGTTAGTGTGGCTGCAATTAGCCTCATTTCAATCGTCTATGACGCTATCATAGTTGTAGTAGAGCTTATGTTTCTACTGGTGTTTATTCGCTTTGTTTTCTTTAACGGCGAATGGCTGAACTATGCCCTATTTACCAAAATCATAACCTTTATTTTTACACTGCTGGTCATACTGATCCTGGTGGCAATATTCCTGTCCATCGCAAGGTTCACCTGATTAGTTTACCACTTATTTTAAAATAGCAAAGGACTGTTTTCCGAGAACTATAGCATCTTCTGTTACGCCCGCCTCACCGATTTTGTATATGAGGTCACCTGAAAATGATGCGGGAATTCCGGTGCAGTCTTTTTTATTTGCTTTTACTTCCTCAAGTCCGGGATTTACCCCCACACCAAGATTTCCACTTCTGTAAATTAAAATTCTCTCATTTTCTTTTGCATATATAACTTCAAAATCAGCATCTGCCTGAAGGTCCTCATGCTCATGTCTTAATGCTATTATGCTCTTTACCATGTGTAAAAGAGAATCCGGATCACTCTCAGCTTTTGTTACGCTAGGAGCATCTGCTGAAGCATCAACCGGAATATAAAGCTTATCAGCAGGCGCTTCTGAGAAGCCAAAGTTTTTCCCGGAATCATCCCACTGCATGGGGCTTCTTGAACCGGTTCTCTGGAAACCACCTTCTTTTGTGCGTACATTTTCAAGATATTTCATGCCGATCTCGTCACCATAGTAAAGGAAAGGCACACCGGGCATTGTGTAAAGGAATGCATATCCGATCTTAAGCTCCGATTCATCCATGGTCTTTGTAAGTCTGGGTGTATCATGATTGCATGAAATAAAGCTGATATATCCGTACTTTTTGGAATTCTCGTATTTGTGTCTGTAGTCCGCTAAAAATCTGATGGGACTCTCATTGCTGTCCTTTTTGAAATAGCTGTGATCTCCGCCTTCTGTCTCACCATCTCTGAAAAGAACATTGTAACCGTTTCCATGGTGATCAAGATAAAAGTCAGCGTGGAAGCCATATTTTAATGCACATTCAGGATTGCTCCACTCAGAAACAAGGGCAGCTTCAGGGTAATCCCTATCAAACATCTCACGTACATTTTCCCAGACTTTTCCTGTTGCACTCTTAACGTCATCATCTTCTTTTACCAGAGAATCCGCCATGTCCACTCTGAATCCATCACATCCCATATCAAGCCAGAATCTCATAATATCCTTCATGGCTTCTCTTGTAGCAATACAATCAGGATGATCAGGTGCCATCTGCCAGGGTTCAGTGCGGTTTAAAACACCATAGTTAAGAGCCGGCTGACACTTGAAGAAGTTAAGCATATAGCAGCCGTCTCTCTCTGCTTCTCCACCTACATAAGGATGATTTGCTATTCCGCAGAATGCACCGTTAGTCCATATATATCTGTCAGAAAACTCATTATGATCTATCTCACAGCTTTTTTTGAACCATTCATGCTCCTCGGATGTATGACCGGGAACCAGATCGAGAAGAACTTTTATACCCTTTTTGTGAGCCTCCTCGAAAAGTCTTTTTGCATCATCATTTGTTCCGTATCTGGGTGCTACCTTCTTGTAATCTCTTACATCATATCCCGCATCCTTGAAAGGGGAATCATATATGGGATTGATCCAAAGGGCATTGCATCCAAGGCTCTTAACATAATCAAGCTTAGTGATAATACCTTCTATATCACCTATTCCATCCCCGTTTGTATCACAAAACGACTGGGGATAAATCTCATAAAATACTGCATCTTTTAACCATGCCGGCATTATTATACTCCTCCGTTTTACTTTTTAATTTCAGCTTCATGAAAACCATAATATAACATTCGGAATACGTTTTCCATAGATAATTTATTACAGGAAAGAGTTTTTCATGCGAAATTCCAGCGCGCAGGCAATATTACGACGCAATAAAAAAGAACTCTCACCATTTTGCAAGAGTCCTTTAAATAATATCTTTTAATTTTGAATAATCATCCACTTCCGGAATTTTGCGGATTGCAGTATCCGTAAATACATTTGCTTTCAACAGGTCCTGCCTGTCCGGATGTTTTAGCCCTTCATCAAATACAGCGATCATTCTGTCTATCTGTGCATCATCAACTTTTCCCCGAAAGCTCTCATATCGGTCTCTTATCTGATTCGGCATGCTTCCCTGGCAAAAATAAGATCCCAGAAATCTATTATCATCAGCAAGCCATACTGAACCTATCTGCTCCATCTGTCTGTAATACGCATGGTCATTTCCCATTCCGCAGGTTCCAAAAAACGCTACATTTTTCCCATGAAGAGATGTTATAAGATCAATAATCTCCAGTGAGCAGGTGCCCCGATTTACCCAATAGCCAATAAAATATGTCTCAGCATCATGCCTTCCGTTCCAACTGCGGACATTTATCTCTTCCTTGGAATCAGATGGTATTGCATAGAAAATCTCATCGGCTATCTTTTTGGTATTGCCTGTTTCACTTGCGTAAACCACTAAATACTTCAGCATTTCTTCCTCATGTTACGCCCGCTTGATGAATTCCTCGCCACACACAGGGCATCGAACGGAAACCTTTCCTTTTCCTCTTGGAATTCTTATCTTTTGACCGCATTTCGGGCATTTATATATATGAAATGACTTGTTTCTATTCGCGCCAAATTTGAGGTTTTTAAAAAAATCCAGAAACTTGTCGGTGTACTTCACGAATGTCTCGTTTTCTTTGTAGCGAGCAGGTATATTCTTGGAAAACATGCGAAAATAGCAATAAAACAAGATTATAAATGCTATGTAATACAAAAAACCAACAGGAGTCAAAAAAGACAAAACCAGCAATATCGCTGCGAACACCAGAAGGAATCTGGTCATCCTGTCAGTTCCGTATGCACCGTATCTTCCCTGGAAAAATCGATACAGAAAATCTTTCATGTATTAAACAATCTCCTTAATGCACATATAATCCCCTCACTTAAGAAAAAGTATAGTTTTTAAGCGGCAAAAATACAATGAAGCCTGTATAAATTTCTCTAAAAAAATAATATCTGAACTAAAGATTTTTGCGATATTTTTTTATACGAAAATTATCTGCAATTTATAGTTTTTTTATTTCTTCGTGCGAAAATAGACACAAGTTTTACATATGATGGTAATTAACATTTAGTACATCATATAAATCATTTGGGTGGAAAAACTATGAAAAAAAACATTAAGAATCACAAGATAATCGATACTATTAATTATAATGGCCGCTACAGGAACGTAGTCGACGTCCGGGCCAGAATTCTGTCAATTTCCACAGCTCTTTTTGTGCTTGCATGCTTTGTTGTGCTGGTATTTTTGTTTTAAATAATTTATAAGCTTATATAAAACGGTTCCCCGTATAGCACTTTTGATATGTGCACCGGAAACCGTTTTTTAATCCTTCAAAATCATTACATTCCTTGGAAATGTCTTTTTCTTAGCATAAGTGATATAATCTATATCGGACATTTGTAAGGAGGCATTTTTTATATGCAGATAATTATTGTAGGTTGCGGTAATGTTGGCGCAACGCTTACTGAGCAATTAAGCGGAGAAGGCCATGACGTAACCGTTATAGAGCAGCGCAAAGAGGTTATTCAGAATGTTGTAAATAACTTCGATGTTATGGGTATTGTAGGAAACGGAGCCAGCTACCTTGTTATGAAGGATGCAGGCATCGAGTACGCAGACCTCATGATAGCTGTTACAGGTAATGATGAGCTTAATCTTCTCTGCTGTCTTATAGCGAGAAAGGCCGGTCATTGCAGTACTATAGCAAGAGTAAAAAATCCCATATATAAAAGGGAGATTAGTTTCATTAAAGAGGAGCTCGGTCTTTCGCTGGTCGTTAATCCGGAAGAGCTTGCTGCCAACGAGGCTGCAAAGCTGTTGAAGTTCCCCGCAGCAACGAAAATTGAAACCTTTGCACAGGGTAAGGCAGAAATCGTCCACATGACTGTGAATGAGGATTCCAGAATCTGCAACAAATCACTGAGGGAAATTCAGTCAGAGATCAAAAGTAAAGTCCTCATCGCAGTTGTATCACGTGCAGATGAGATTTCCATACCTAATGGTGATTTTGTTCTTCGTGCAGGTGATGAGCTTTCAATCGTAGGTGCTTCCAGGAACATAGCTGAATTCTTCAGAAAGATTGGACTTCCCACCACAAGGGTGCATTCCGCAATGATAGTTGGCGGAGGTTCAACAGGATTTTATCTGGCACAGCAGCTTATATCCTTTGGCATAGATGTTAAGCTCTTCGAGAAGGATCTTGAACGCTGCAAGCGCTTATCGGACATTCTTCCTCAGGCACTTATCATAAATGCCGATGGCACCGACAAGGATTCACTTATGGAAGAAGGACTTGTTGGTACCGAAGCTTTTGTAACAATGACCAACCTTGACGAGGAGAACATAATGCTCTCCATGTATGTAAAACGCAAGAACCCCAAGGCAAAGCTTATCACCAAGGTTCACCGTGTTAACTATGGTGAGATCATCGACTCTTTGCAGATCGGAAGTATCATTTATCCCAAGAATATCACTGCACAGCGTATAGTGCAGTTTGTCAGAGGCATGAACAATTCAATGGGCAATAACAGCATTGAAGCGCTTTATAAGATGAATGACGGAAAGGTTGAAGCTCTTGAGTTTTTCATTACCGAAAATTCACCTGTTATAGGCAAGCCTCTTTCTGAGCTGAATTTGAAAAAAGGAGTACTTGTATCACTTATAAACAGAAAGGGCGAAATTATATCCCCTACCGGTCAGAGTGAGCTCTGTGCAGGCGATACTGTAATTGTCATAACCAGTCTTCTTGGACTTTTCGACATATCGGATATCCTTGTTAAAGCCTGATTTCCACCCCACCGCAAATAGTGGGGCTTTTTCTCTGCAGCATCGACACAGGTGAATATGACTGCATGTTTTCCTGTCTCGTGCTCATACATTAATACAACATATAAAACAGGAATCAGGCAGTTGTCGCCTCTTCCTTTTGGAGATAAAAATGAATTATCAGATGATACGTTTTCTGCTTTCAAGAGTTTTGCAGATTACAGGATTACTTATGATTTTACCCTTCGTGGTTGCGATCATTTACCGCGAATATAATTGTTCTCTGGTGTTTGCGGTAATAGTTGCCGGATGCATTTTATCAGGCAGCATCGGTGCACATTTCAAGCCCGAAAATCATGCCATTTATGCCAGAGAAGGCTTTGTTGCCACTGCACTTACATGGATACTTATGAGTATTGTGGGCGCTCTTCCCTTCGTATTCACGGGTGTTACCGACAGTTATGTTGACGCACTTTTTGAGACTATCTCAGGTCTTACCACCACTGGATCGACCATTTTAAGCAAAGTAGAAATGTACTACAGCGTACAGTTCTGGCGCTGTTTTACTCATTGGATCGGCGGTATGGGAGTGCTTGTATTTATCCTTGCCATCATGCCCATGGCCGGCGGATACAGCATGCACCTTATGCGAGCAGAAAGCCCGGGTCCTTCGGTTGGTAAATTTGTTCCGAAGGTTCGTGACACCGCCAAAATACTATACCTGATTTATATCGGAATATCCGTGCTTCAGGTAATATGCCTGTTGTTCACAGGTCTTAACCTTTATGAGGCTCTTACCACTACCTTTGCAACTGTTGGTACAGGTGGTTTCGGTATCACAACAGCAGGCATTGGAGCATTTAAAACATCAACTCAGGTAGTTATCACTATTTTCATGATACTCTGCGGTATTAACTTCAGTGTGTACTACTATCTTATAACCAGGCGTCCCATGGAGGCACTAAAAAGCGATGAAGTAAAGCTCTATCTGGCATTGATGTTCGGCTCAGCAACACTTATTGCGATCCTTATATATCGACACGGATTTACAGCAACACCTTTTGAATCATTCCATCATTCACTGTTTACAGTAGCATCGGTTATGACCACAACAGGCTTTGCAACTCTGGACTTCAACCAGTGGCCTCAGCTGGCAAAAACACTGCTTGCCTGCCTGATGCTGACAGGTGCATGCGCCGGATCAACCGGAGGTGGATTTAAGCTCTCAAGATTTTTAATCCTTATAAGAGCAATGAAAAATGAGCTGATATACATTGTGCATCCCAACTCAGTAAAAAAGGTATATATGGATGGTGACCCGATAGATTCTACCGTTGTAAAATCTGTATCCGCTTACCTTAGCATGTATGTTGTAATCTTCGTTATTTCAACTCTTCTTATAGCTTTTGATGAGTTTGATTATGAAACGAATTTCACAGCCGTTGCTGCTACTTTAAACAACATAGGACCCGGTCTTAGCATGGTCGGCCCTACAGGAAACTTTGGTTCCTTCTCAGTTTTGTCAAAGTTTGTTCTTATGTTTGACATGCTTGCCGGAAGACTTGAGCTTCTTCCTATGCTGATACTAATGTCTCCCAAGAGCTGGAGCAGAAGATAAGAAAGAATTTCATTCTCAGGATTTCAGCGCACAAGCGATATCTAATAGCAATAAAAAACACGCCGAAGGGCGTGTTTTTTATTTACTATTTACTTTACATGAATTGAAGCCATGCTCTCTGCAAAAGTCTCTTCAAAATAATCATCATCTGCTCTGGAATAAACCAAAGTGAAAATCTTGTTGGACGAAAGAATAATGTAAGCCGTCTGATGGATTGTCTGACTGTTTTCCGGTGTAAATGACGATTTAATGACATAAGACGGAAATCCATCAAGAAGATTGCTATCAAAGGATTCTACATTGAAGCTGATATTATCTCCATAGATATCCTTGTAATTCTGTTCCTGGATTTCCTTGTACATGTCCTGAGTCAGTTCATCATACAGTATTTCTACTTCACTGGTATCAGTCTTTTCACCCTTAGCCTTTTCTGCATTGGTAAGTACTCTGTCCTGTGGTATTGCCGTTACCTTATATGTAACATTTGCGGATTCCAACGGATAATGCTCATTCACCCAAAGCCCCGGTGTTGAAGATGGGATAAAGCCCTCCGGCACAAGGAATGTACAACGGGTAGCCTTATTTAAATCCTTAACGTTAGCACTTGCGTTAATGCCATGTTCTGTGAATGCTCCCAGTAAAAAAATCGCTGAAAGTGCCATAGTTATTATTCTTCTGCTTATTTTGGTCTTATATATCATTTTTTCTCCATGTTTTACAAAAGGCCATTTTATGCGCCAAAGCCTCTTATTTTATCTATCAGGGGACAGCTCAAATACATCAAACCAGTACCTTTCCATTAAATAGCTTCCCTTATTCTGATTTCTTATGCCGTAGTTATCCTGCCAGTCTTTAACAATTTCTTCCCTGACATTGAAGCTTCCCAGGAAAACTACCCTTTTCCCCTCTGTAAGAAGTTCCTTAATTTCCTGACCATCTTCGATCATTCCTGTTCCGGGAACCATGACCTTAATAAGATTCTCCGGTTCAGCTCCATATAAAAGAACCTGAATATCTTTATCATCATGAGTGGTTTGAGATTTTTCTATGTCTTTATTTCCATACTTAGAAAAATCATTAAGGTAGTAGGCGACAAGTCCATCCACGTGATCAAAGTTCGTGATTACAACCAGATTATCATCACTCCTTAATTCATTAAATAGATCATCAATCAAAGCCATATTCACCCTGCGATACAGTTCATTCCCCCTGAAAGCCCAGAAGTCACGGATGCCGACAATTATCATTATTACTACAAATGTATAAGGCAGGATTTCCATATACAGTCTTACAGATATTCCCTGTTTTTTTTCTGAAATAATCTCTTCTGATTCAGCCTGCTTACTTTCTGTGTGGCGTGTGAAGAGTCTATAAATTCCATACACAATTCCCATCCACAGAGCCCCCATTCCGGGAAGCATATATCTGTAAACAAAAAACGGTCTGATAAGAAAAGATGCAGCAAATCCGAATATCACAATTCCCACTATCGGGAAGAAGCATAACCACATGTAAGCATCCCTGATATTTGCCATGACAACCACAAGCATCATCACAAACATAAGTCCCGCAAACACATATCCAACTGTAGCATTAGTGAAGGATGGCAGAGTTAAATATTTTACCACTCCACCAAGGCTTCTCCAGGTAAGGTCCTGTATCCAGTAGTTCTCGGAAACCGTTCCAACCTGAGATATCACTGTGCCAATCCACGGATAGTACAGAATAACTGTCAGATTACCCACTATAAAAAGTAGTCCCAGCTGCCATATATTTTTCCTGATGGACCATATAACAAGGAAAAGATAGATACTAAATACTGCTACCGCAGCATAATATTGGGTATAGCATGCCAAAAGTCCATAAATAAATATAGGAAATGCCTTGCCCCATTTTAGTCCTCTTATCTGCTTATCCTTTTCTGTTTCAAGGAAAGGTGCTGCATGTATACACATGGCTGTGATAAACAGTATTACATAACCATACATTCTGATCTCTGTGGTGTATTCGACCATATTGGGCATGGAACACACTGCAAGAGTAAACAACCCACCGGTTAAAGTGTCATATCGTTTTCTTAAAAGAGTAACTCCATATATCCAAAGAATCAGATATGGTATTATCCCGGCAAGTTTAGCCGCGATTACCGAAGATATGCCAAAAGCCCCAAAAAAGGACGCAGCGAAATGTATGATAATGTAATACAGCGGCGGGTGTACATCCGCCGCTGTTAATTTGATCATTTCAGATATCGGACGAGAAGCAAATTCCATGCTGAAAAGTTCATCATACCAGATATCATTTCCGGTAGCCAGGAAGCTGCAGTATGCAAGCATTCCCAATGAAATCACGTAAAGCAGAATTCCTGCTGCTTTATTTATTTTTTCTCTCTTCATCTGTTATAAACCTCATATGTCAGCAAAGCTGACACCTTCTTATTCTCTAAAAAGAAGGCTTATGAGTTAGTCTATTGAATCAATAAGTTCCAGTGTGTGCTCCTCGTTCATCTTCTTGCACATTGCAACGAATTTATCAAGAGGAACGTTCTGGATCTGCTTGTTGGAACCACGTACGTTGATAGAAACAGTATTCTCAGCTGCCTCCTTGTCACCAAGTACGATGATGTACGGATCCTTGTAATTCTTGAACTTCTTGATCTTTTCCTTCATGTTGTTGTCTGAGTAATCAGCCTCAACATCCACACCGTTCTCATAAAGGAGATCAGCTACCTTCTTGGCATACTCATTGTGCTCAACTCTGATAGGCACGATACCTACCTGATAAGGGCTGAGCCAGAAGGGGAACGCTCCCTTGAAGTTCTCAATGATGATACCGATGAATCTCTCAAGTGAACCATAAATAGCTCTGTGGATTACAACAGGCATCTCAAGGCTTCCGTCCTGAGCCTGATATGTAAGTCCAAAGTTGTGAGGAAGCTGGAAGTCAAGCTGTACTGTTCCGCACTGCCACTCTCTGCCAAGCGCATCCTTGATCTGAAGGTCGATCTTAGGACCATAGAAAGCTCCGTCACCTTCATTTATCTCATAGCCGTCCTCACCATAAGTCTTATCAAGGATGTTCTTAAGAGCAGCCTCTGCTCTGTTCCAAACCTCGATATCACCCATGAAGTCTTCGGGGCGGGTTGAAAACTCAGCTCTGTATGTTACACCGAAAGTCTTGTAAATCTCATCTGCGATTGAAATGATATCTGCGATCTCATCCTCAATCTGAGACTCCATTACGAATGTATGGTCATCATCCTGTCTGAACTCCTGAACGCGGAAAAGACCGTTCATCTGACCGGATTTTTCTTTTCTGTGAAGCACGTCATACTCACTGTAGCGGATAGGCAGTTCCTTATAAGAATGAACAGTTCTCTTATATGTCATCATGGCATTGGGACAGTTCATAGGCTTTGCACCCATTGTGTCTATTGCCTCTCTGTTATAGATGACAGAACCTCTCTCAATCTTAACAGGTGCCTTAGCTGCATCCTCTTCCATGCTCTCTGCCACGTCAGGAATATTTGTATCAGCCTGAACATGTCCTGCTATTCCGGGAACGATGAACATGTTGTTAATGTAGTGAGCCCAGTGTCCACTGATAAGCCAAAGCTTCTTGTTATCAATAAGGGGAGCTGCGATTTCTGTATAACCGTGTCTCTCCTGAAGCTCTCTTGAGAACTTAAGAAGCTTCTGGTACATTCTCCAGCCTCTGGGAAGCCAGTAAGGCATTCCGGGAGCTGTCTCATCAAACATGAAAAGAT
>CAMVLM010000051.1 GCA_947168335.1 uncultured Butyrivibrio sp.
AGAGTCTTCTGATGATGCTTACTATATCTTCCCACATCTCATCTTTCAGTCCGATGACAAGAAAAGCGCATATAACAATAAGGAGCAGGTTTGCAATAAGTCCCACTCCCGATATAAGGCTGTAAAACTGCGCGTAAACCATTGCAATAATCACGCCGGCAACCAATGTGCTCTCATGGTATTTAATGGTATACACGCATTGTTTCTTACCCTTTGCAGTGTACATATAAAGCCCAGAATATATGTAGTTACAATTACATAAAGCCAAACCAGAATAATCGACAGCATAAACTGTCACCTCTTATTTCAAAATATAATCTTTCATGTACTTCTCGATTGCATCATGCCAGTCAGCGAACATGAAATCAGATGTAAGCTTCAGCATATAATTCTCAAGAATAGAATATGCCGGTCTGGGAGCTGCCTGAGGATTCATCTGTGCATACTCCTTGCTTGTAACATGTTTAACATGTGTACTCTTTCCGGCGATTCTGAAGATTTCCTCAGTGAAGTCAGCCCAGTTCGTGTCACCCTCACAGGTACCGTGGAACAGGCCATAATTCTCTGTCTCCATAAGAAAATGTATAGCTTTTGCAAGTTCGTAAGTGCTTGTAGGTGTTCCAACCTGATCACATACTACGCTTATCTCATCCATCTTCTCGGAAAGTCCCATCATTGTCTTAACGAAATTCTTACCGTCACCGTAAAGCCATGCCGTACGAATTGTAAAATAGTTCTTTGCAAACTTCTCAACAAACTGCTCGCCGGCAAGCTTTGTAATACCATACTTGCTGACCGGTCCTGTCTTATCGAACTCGATGTAAGGTCTTGTACCGTTTCCTTCAAATACGTAATCAGTTGAAATATGAACAAGTTTTGCATTAACATCTGTTGCAGCTATTGCAAGGTTTCTGGGACCGATTGCATTGATCTTATAAGCAAGATCAACATCTTTCTCCTGTGCATCAACTGCTGTATATGCAGCACAGTTGATAATTGCATAAGGTTTAACCTCTCTTGCAAGTCCTGTCACCTTATCCACATCTGTAATATCCAGCGGAATAATACCCTCCTGCTCAAATACATCGGTGTTTACAAGCTCATATTCGCCTGTCTTTGAAAGCTCAATGTTAATTGCTCTTCCCAACTGTCCATTACAACCTGTTACGATAATCTTCTTCATTTCAAAATCCTTTCTTTAATCCATGGGAAACCTTGTTCCCGAATATCCATATAAATGCTATACGGACGACAATTATGCCGTCCGTGAAAATAGTCTGTATTTATTCGCCCAGTCCGCTCTCAATAGCCGCAACAAGAGCATCAAGAGCCTCCTGTTCATCAGGTCCTTCACATTTAAACTCAAGCTCATCGCCGCACTTGATGCAGGCACCAAGTACACTCAAAACGCTTTTTGCATTTGCTGAATTATCACCATACATAAAAGTTATGTGGGATTTGTAATTCATCGCGACTTTGCACAAATTCCCTGCAGGTCTGAGGTGAAGCCCTGTGGGATTTTTTATAACTACCTTTCTAGTAACCATACAATTAACCTTTTCTATATTAAAGCATCACATTCTGTATAAGCTCTGCCAGTTTCTTAGCTTCTTCTTCGATAACCTTCTGGTCTTTTCCCTCAATCATTACTCGTACAAGCGGTTCTGTACCTGAAGGTCTGATAAGCACCCTGCCATCTCCTGCAAACTTCATTTCAAGAGCATCGATTGCATCTGCAATCTCAGGATACTCCATGTAATGATCCTTCTTGTGTGTAGGAACTGTTGCATTATACAATGCCTGGGGCATAACTTCCATAACCTTTGCGAGTTCTGAAAGTTTCTTTCCTGATTCCTTCATTACCTTGAGAAGGTGAAGTGCTGATAAAAGTCCGTCTCCTGTGGTATTGTCATCCAGGAAAATAATATGTCCGGACTGCTCGCCACCAAGCTTTGCTCCTATTTCTTTCATTCTCTCGAGAACATATCTGTCTCCGACCTTGGTTCTCTCAATATTGATACCCTCACGTTCTCCCATCTTGAAGAATCCCAGGTTACTCATCACGGTAGCAACAATGGTATTATTCTTAAGGGTACCATGCTCTTTCATGTATTTTCCGATGATGGCCATTATTTCATCACCATCAACAAATTTTCCGTTTTCATCTACTGCCAGGAATCTGTCGGCATCTCCGTCAAAAGCAAGACCTATATCTGCTTTTTCAGTAACAACTCGGCCCATCAGTTCTTCCATATGAGTTGAACCGCAGTTTGCATTGATATTGGTTCCATCCGGATTGGTGTGGATTGTAATAACCTCTGCACCGGTCTGTCTGATTGTCTCAACAGATGTGTATGAGCTGGCACCTTCAGCACAGTCCATAACAATCTTAAATCCGTCAAGATGTACGTCAACACTTCTGAGATTGTGGTTGATATACTCCTCTTTTGCATCCGGACGGTTTTTAATCTTTCCGATTCCGGCACCTGTAGGCATTTTTACACCTTCCATATTGTTGCGGATCAGTTCCTCAATCTCATCCTCAAGTGCATCGGGAAGCTTAAATCCCTGTCCGTCAAAGAACTTGATTCCGTTAAACTCCATGGGGTTATGGGATGCAGAAATAACTACTCCGGCATCAACTCTGTATTTCTTGGTAAGATAAGCCACTGCAGGAGTAGGAAGTACACCCACATTTACAACATTGGCACCTACAGAACATGCTCCTGCCATAAGTGCAGATGCAAGCATATCGCCTGAAAGTCTTGTATCACAGCCTACCATAATGGTCGGCTTGTGCTGATTTTCCTTTGATAAAACATATGCTCCAGCCTGTCCAAGCTGCATAGCCAACAGGGGTGTCAGTTCATCATTAGCTACTCCTCTCACCCCATCAGTTCCAAATAATCTAGACATAAAATCCTCCAAATAGTTCTTATTCTTCTGTCTTAACAAGTTCTACAGTAACAACAATCGGATTTGACACAGTCGCACCTCCGGGAAGGGAGAGTGAAACAGTTGCCTCATATTCGCCACTTAAATCCTCCGCCTTGGGATCAGCGATTGCCTTGGAAACATCAATTGTTCCGGATATATCCGACTTGGTTATTCCACTAATAACATCCTGAAGCCCATTAAGCTTAACAGAGAATGTATCTGATGTCTCACTTATTCTGGCATCATATCCCTCGGGAATATTCTCAAGAGTAATCTGCTTATAAGGCACATCCAGGCTCTTATCACTTGTTGCCTCAATATGAGCCGTTATTGTTGCGATTCCGTTGAAATCCTCATCTCCGAAGCTGACATTGCCCGGAAGATATCCTGAAAGATCAATCGTCGCATTAAGGTCCGAAGTAAGCCCTGTTATATCAAGAGCAGAATCGGCCACCGAAATCTCCTCAATTCCATTCAGCACTGACATTCTGCCAGCCAGGAGCACTGAATCAGGGTCCGCCTCAATCTCGCCTGTTGCTGCATATCCTTCAGCAGGCATTCCTGTAATCTGATATGAAACAGGAACCCGCTTTGTCGCAAGGATAGTTACATTCACTCCAACAGATGTACTGCTGAGCTTAAGATTATCCTTGGGAATCTCATTGCCCGCCTGGTCATACAGATGTATTTCCGCGTTTGTTCCGATATTGGTGGTGTATCCGGTAACTTCAACATTGACTGAAGCAGAAGCAACACTATCCACCACGGATTTGGCTCCCGTTACCCTTATCTGGTTCTGATCGGTAACAACGTCACCTATTATAAATCCTTCAGTCAGATTACCGCTTGTAGTTGCGGAAATAGCAAGAGTCTTGGATGCCTTCTCTTCTACGTTGAGCTTTACTGTATCAGATGTTCCCGATATGCTCTGGACCTGATTGCTGTATTTATTAGTGGAAAGCTGCACGGAGACAACATATTCTCCATCCATTACCATCATATCCTCAAAATCAGCAATCGCTACAATATTATCGCGGTTCAAAGAATCAACCGTTGATCTGGGCGCATAAACAGTAACCGTTGAGATAATATCAGAACTATCCAGTACTTCATACACCTGGTTGTTGTCCGTAATCATATTTGTATTACGCAATGTCACGGGAATATTACTGAACCTTACGGAATCAACAGGATCATTAATGTTTGTAACAAGGAACCAAAGAAGTGCGGCAAAGAACAGCGAAGCAATCTTCAGACCCAAGTTGGCTGTCAAGTTAAGCTTCTTCATTTCGCCTTACCTTTCCCTTTTTTGTTTGCTTTGCTCTTTTTCTTTTTATCCTCACCGGTCTTATTCTGTATCTGTCTGAGTCTCTCCTTAAGTCTGTCGCTGTCAACAGCCCTTTCAAGCTCACCCATATAAGCTACACTGATTTTTCCGGTTTCCTCAGAAACAATTATTGTAAGCGAATCTGTTATCTCTGAAACACCGACACCTGCGCGGTGACGGGTTCCCAGCTCCTTACCGAGCTCCATATTATCTGAAAGAGGCAGATAACATGTCGCTGCCATTATTCTGTCACCTCTGATGATAACTGCACCATCATGGAGAGGTGTATTATGTTCAAAAATATTGATCAAAAGCTGACTGGTAACAATACCGTCCACATCTATTCCCGTTCTCTCAAACTCGCTGAGAGATGAGAGCTGTTCAATAACGATAAGAGCACCCGTTCTGACCTTGGCCATCTCAACCGAAGCCCTTACTATCTCATTGATCGTCTTATCTGAAAATCTTCCCTCTTCAGAAGCCTCTGCAAAATTAAACAGACCGTGAAGGAAATTTCTTCGTCCAATTCCTTCAAGTGCCTTCCTCAATTCAGGCTGGAGAATAACAACCATTGCGGTTACAGCAATTCCAAATACATTCTGCACGATCCACAAAATAGTGGTCATGTTGAATGCAGCTGCAATTACTATAAACACAATAATAACTACGACCCCTTTTAAAAGGGACCATAGTCTTGTTGATTTTGCCCACACCAATATCTGATATATAAGAAAGGCAATTATTAACATCTGTGCGATGTCCAGCGCCCTTACTGTTGGCATGTGCAAGCTTGTTAGATTATTTTCAAGGAAAAATCCTAACTGTTGCATCTAAATCACTCGCCTCTGTCTCTACCTCTGTAATCTCTGCTTACATTAGCTTTATTAATTTTCTTTACCCTGGGCGCAGGTGTTGAAACCGTTACCTTGGGTACTGCTTTCACATAATAATAATATTCGTCATCCTCAAACTGGACCTTCTCGATTCTGGTATAGTCCAGATTAAATGCAAAAAACTTAATTACGAACAGTATACCCACAGCAATTACTGACTGCAGGATAACTCCAAAAAATGAAAGTTCCGTGCTGTAGATAAGATCCCCGATAAGAAGGCAGATAATATCTGTAAGTGCACCAACTATAATAGCTACTGTCCATGAATGATCAACAGACATGCGTCTGATGAGATAAACCACAACAAGGGTAATTCCAAAGCATACCACATACATCCACATCTGCTTATTGCCCAGAATCTCGGAAATAATCGCCTGGAACTGGTTAGCCGTCTCTTCGATATCAGAGGAAGTTAATCCTGTCGCATTACCGGATATGTATGAAATCAGAAATGCCACAATAATTCCAAAGGACATTGACACCAAAGATGCAGGAGTTCCCATAAGTCCAAGCACAATCGGCATTACATACGGAACACTCAGATAAAACATCATGGGTGTAAGCATAACCGCAAGTGTATCCTTGGGTGAAAATCTAAAGTACAGCAAAAACATCAACAGGAACACAATGAGTGCAACCACTGCACACTGGATTGAAAGCTTGGTCAGATGCACAAGTATAAATCCTGCTGACACAAACACCATGAAATTTGATGGCATAATTGAGCATAACAATGCAGCCATAAGAAGAATGGGCAGCTTTGTCAGGCTGCTCTGATATCCGATCTTATTGCCAATCATGGTAAAAGCTATGAAAGAAAGCAGAAACTTCCAGATGTAAGTGATGTAAATCTCGTATTTTACATAAAAATTTTTAATATATTCGCGTAGTTCCAGTAAAGACGTCATTTTTTCATTCCTTTTCATACATTCTTCCGAGTTTTTTAAGACATGCGTAATAAGCCCGCATGCTGCCACGCATCTTGCGGTACCGGATAGAATAAATGATGCCCGAAATCACTGAATATACGCCAACAAGTGCTATATAATACACCAGATATTTTCTGGCTGTGCCCATAATATCTGTGTTGTAGATATCCTGAAGCACATCAGAAAAATGATACATCACATAGGCAGCGACCAGTATCAGATATACAATGGTAGCACTGATTATCGACTTCAGTACTTCATATCCGACATAGTCGCTGCGGAAGTATGAATTTATAGCGTTATTCTTTTTCCCCTCATGCTGCTCAAAAGCAGCCATCCTGGTCATCAGGATTACTCGCTCCTCGTTTAACATAAACTCCTCACGTCTGTCACGTTTTCAGGAATTTCATTCCTGATTTTGCTTCAGCCTGCTTCTGCTGTTTCTTTGCAAGCTCAGCAGCAAGCGCCTGCTGGCGCTGCTTTACTGTATCATTAAGTGCATTGGTAACAGTAGCCTTGCACTTTGCGCACAGTCTTCCTGTCTGAATCCTTGCTCCGCAGTTCTCACATGTGATCTGAATGGGAGAATTCTCAGTAAACATGAGTCTTTCCTCAAGAATCCACTTCTTCAGCTGCTTTGATGTAACGTCGCATGCTTCAGAGATCTGTTTGAGGCCGCTTCCGGGATTCTCGTCAATATACTTCTTGACTTCCTGGAATTTCTCCTCTATCTCCTTCTTGCAGTTGTCGCATATCACATCGCCTGCAATGTAGTTGAACATCTTACCGCATTTTGTACAATTCCTGATATTGCTCATATTAACCTCCTGCTAGTATAAAAATCTATGCTTTCACACAACCTGTCCTATGGCAAGAGTGATAAAATATATTCTCTCAACTCCAATCCTTCGGAACTGCCTTGCAACAGCATCAAATGTGCTGCCGGTTGTATAAATGTCATCGACAAGGATAATACACTTAAATTTTACATCATTTTGGCTCATATTAAAAGCATTTTTCAAATTAGAGCGCCTGCTGCGGCTATCCAGATATTTCATCGGAACAGTGTTTTTTACTCTTTTTATAACGTCATTTCTGACAGGAATATTGCACTCTTTCCCTATGGCTTTTGCCAGAATCTCAGCCTGATTATATCCTCGCTGCCTTCTTTTGGGTTCATACATGGGGATTGGGACTATGGCATCTGCTCCAAGAGCTTTTATTGTGCTTCCAAGAGTCTCTCTTGTTATTTTGCCATAATAATCCGCATATTCTCTTCGTCCCGAGTACTTGAACCTGTATACAGAGCCGGATATTGACCTGTATCTGAAAACAGAGAATCCTCTGTCAAAGGCATGTTTTGTCCTTTTACAGTCAGAGCAGTACTCCTCCTCACTGTTTTCCAAAGGTTTTCCGCACTTCATACAGGTGGTTTTTCCGGCGAACCTTATCTTTTTAGTACAACTGTCATGAATAAGGCCTTCTTTTCCGGTTACAATCCCATCGCAAACAGGGCATCTGCGCGGATACAGGAGCGAAACAAGCATCTCACCGATCTCACCTGTCTGCATCCATTACCTCCATGATTCTGTCCTGAAGTCCCGTATATCGTTTGAGCTGCTCCTCGTTGTCTATCATTGTCTCAACAGTACTTTCGCTTCCAAGGATCACAACGCAGCTTCTTGCTCTGGTCACTGCCGTGTAGAGAAGATTCCTGTTAAGAAGCATTCTCGGTCCTCCAAGAAGCGGCAATATCACTGCGGGATACTCGGAGCCCTGAGATTTATGTATGGTTATAGCATAGGCAAGTTCCAGTTCATCCAGTTCCGAGAAAGGATATGTCACACATCTTTTTTCATCAAATTCAACAGTCAACTCACGCATTGTCTCATTGATACTTCTGATATAGCCCATATCTCCGTTGAAAATGCCCATGCCTTTATCAACTGCAATTCCATATTTGCCGACTATTTCCCACTCAGCCTGATAGTTGTTTCTTATCTGCATGACTTTATCTCCTTCTCTGAGGAGTCTGTCGCCAAATGCATATTCTTTCTTGCTTTTATCAGCAGGATTCAGATATTTCTGAAGAACCTGATTCAGGCATTCCGCGCCTAATGGTCCTCTTTTCATAGGTGTCAGCACCTGGATATCAAGGCTGTCCGCATTTACATATCCGGGAAGCTTGGACTTTATCAGCTCAATCATGTGTTTGTATATCACTTCATTATTATCCCGCTTTAACAGGAAAAAGTCCTTGCTCTTATTGTCTATCACAAAATGTTCACCGGCCTTGATATGATGAGCGTTCATTACTATGTCACTCTGCTTGGCCTGTCTGAATATTTTCTGGAGTATTATCGTAGGAAATACCCCGCTGGAAATAATATCGTGAAGAATCTGTCCCGGTCCGACACTGGGCAGCTGTGAGCTGTCCCCCACAAGGATAAGATGTGTTCCCGGAATAATGGCTTTTAGCAGCGCGTTGAAAAGATGCATGTCAACCATTGACATCTCATCTATAATTATCGCGTCAACTTCCAGGGGATTATCCGATCCCTTCTCAAACCGCATACGATCTCTGCTTTTATCATTGTCATTGTTATAGGCAGCACCGCCTCCCACTCCGAGAAGCCTGTGTATTGTCTGTGCCTCATATCCCGTTGCTTCAGTCATTCTCTTTGCAGCGCGACCGGTAGGCGCTGCAAGAACAATATCCAGCCGTTCCTCTGCATAATACTGAATTATTGTATTTATAGTGGTCGTTTTACCGGTACCGGGTCCTCCGGTTATTATTACTACACCGTTCTTAGCGCTTGCCACAGCAGCCGACCTTTGAAGGTCATCAAGTTCAATTCCTCTGGTCGCCTCAATTGAACGGATTCTGTCCTCCAGTGCCCTGTCAGATTCGGCGCCATATGACATATCCAGGTTGAGTTCCCTTAACATGGTGGCAATTGCCTGTTCCTCATAAAAATATGATGAAGCATAAACATTTTCATCCTTGAGAATAAGCTTTTTCTCAACCATGAGATTATCTATCTGAATATTTATGTTTTCTTTGGGCACTCCCAGCATCTCAGAACTTTTATCCAGCAGAATATCTCTGGGAAGATAGCTGTTACCCTCAGATGCACTCTCCATAAGGGTGTAAAGTATCCCACTTTTTACTCTGTAGTCTGAGTCTACCTTTATGCCTATCCTTGAAGCTATCTCATCTGCGGTTCTGAAACCGATTCCTTCAATGTCATCGGCAAGGCGATAGGGATTTTCCTTCATAATGGAATAGACTTCAGCACCATAGTGCTCAAATATCCTTACAGACATGGTGTTTGAAATGCCATATCCTGCAAGAAAAACCATCGCCTCCCTCATTTCCCTTTTATCATAGAGCTGGGCTGCGATGTCTCTTGCCTTTCTTTCACTAATTCCCTTTATTTCAGCAAGCCTTTCAGGTTCATCCTCAATTATCCTGAAAGCGTCTGCGCCAAACTTTTTTACTATTCGTCTGGCCATGGTTTCGCCTATGCCTTTGATGGCACCGGAACCAAGATATCTTTCTATAGATTCAGCATCATCCGGCACAGAAACCTGGTATTCACTTACCTTAAGCTGTTCTCCGTACACGGGATGCGTGATCATTTCCCCTTTTATTTCAAGAGTGTCACCTGCATCAACATCCGTAAAATAACCTACACAGGTAAGCTCCTCTCCGTCGGTAATAAAGACCATTACACCATATCCGTTCTCACTGTTTTTATATATAAAATGGTCTACATACCCCTTAACTGTTTCCATATTCCTCCTAAAAAATCAAAAATTCTATCCAAAAAGATAAAGGCTGCCAGTCGAAGTGGCAGCCCTTCAATACATTCGTTTGTTTTAGAGTTTATAATTTCTCTTCATGTTTTCATACAGCATCTGCGCAAGTCCGGTACTCTGGTTGTTTGCCTGATTGGTTGTAATATCCTGGATAGTGATATCCTTGAAATAGTCAACCAGTGTTCCCATGGAATTATCCTTCTCATCCTTGCTGAACACCTTGACAGTATTCTCGTATCCCTTGTAAACCTGCTCCATAAGATACGCCTCAAACTGTTTGCAGGCATCCATCAGCTCTTCATTTATCTCTTCCTTACCTTCAGAAGATTTTGCCTTATTAACTTTTGCAGTTGCATCATTTATCATGCTTGCACTCTTATCAGCAGCAGCCTCTCTGGCATACTGTGACAGACCTGAAACATTTAATGAATTAAGATCAAGTGCCATAAAACTCTCCTGACTGCATTACCCATCAGCCTAAAAGCCGGTCCTCAGAAGTAAAGCTTTAATTATCGCTTAAGTCCGTTAGCTGTCTGCATCATCTGATCTGTAGTAGTAATAGCTGTTGAATTCATTTCATATGCTCTCTGTGCAACGATCAGATTAACCATCTCAGTTGCCACATTTACATTTGAGCCTTCAAGATATCCCTGAACCACAACGCTTCGTCTGATACCCTGAGTTGTTGCCTCAGGAAGCGGATCTCCACTGGCAGGAGTTGCTGTAAAGCTGGTATCTCCTGTTCTCTCAAGGCCTTCCGGATTTCTGAACTGGAAGAGCGCTATCTGTCCAATATCAACCCTGTTCTGATTATTATCAAGATAGTAAAGCGCACCTTCGGTATCACAGGTAATATCTGTTGCCTTAACTGTCTGGTCTGTAACAACCAGCGGCTGGCCGTTTATTCCAAGTACAGGATTACCTTCAGAAGTTGTAAGTTCCAGAGTCCTCTGCTCAGTAAGTGCCCATACGAAGTTACCGTTTCTTGTATATCTGATATTAGCAGGATCCAGATTCGCAGCATCTGTTGAATATGAGAAGAATCCATCTCCCTGAATAGCAAAAGCTGAACTCGAATCATTATCCTGTAAACTTCCCTGTGTAAAGAAGGAATTGATGGACGATACACGAACGCCAAGACCTACATCCGAATTAACGGGTGAACCTGTTGTCTGAACAGTTTTGGTCTTAAGCTCCTGGTAAAGAAGTGATTTAAATCTTGCGCCCTGAGCTTTATATCCTGCTGAGTTTACATTCGCAAGGTTGTTCGCTATAGTATCTACATTTGTCTGCTGTGCGTTCATTCCTGACGCTGCTGTCCATAAGCTTCTTACCATATAAAGCCTCCTATGTGCATAAACATACAACACACTCCGTCATTATATATATCGACACACTTAAATCTTTTATTACGGAAAAAATTTGAAAAAAATGTGTCCTCAAATACATTTTAACATCTATCAGCTAAGTTTTCCCAACTGATTTACAGCTATATCAAGTGTTGAATCCTCGGACTGAAGCGATTTGGAATTGGCCTCATAATTCCTCTGGATATTTATGATATTAACCATTTCATCCACAACACTTATATTGGACCTTTCAAGGAATCCCTGGTTCACTGTAGCATTAGCCTCAGCAGCTGTTACACTCACCACCTGTGAAGGACCATCCCCTATGATAAAGGAATTATCCTGATATCTCTGTAAAAATTGTGGATTGTCAAACCTCGCCACCTGAATAGTAGCAACCACATTGCCACCCTGAACAATGCTTCCATCCTGTAAAATTGTAGTGTCTTGAATTGGATCGATCTGAATCGGATTGTTATTGACATCCAGGACATTATTACCCTCACTGGTGACTAAATAGCCATCCTGTGTCAGGGTAAATGTTCCGTCTCTGGTATATTTGATAAGAGCCCCGCCTTCCGGATCTTCTGTTCCATAGGATGTGGCAAAGAAAGCATTGCCACCGGCTCCCATATTATCATTGACATTAGCAGAATCTGTTGTGGGGATTCCATTGTTCAGTGCAAGATCAAAGTCGTTACCTGTTGACTCCAATCCACCCTGCTCAAAATTGGTATATGATCCCGCGAGTTTAACTCCGGGATTCATAAGGCCCAAACGGCGAGATGTCCAAGGCGCATCTGAATAATCCTTAATCTTCAATCCCAGAAGATCACGGAATGACTGGCTGACCGAGCGTTCCTCCTTGAATCCGGTAGAATTCGCATTGGCGAGATTATGTGTCTCGATATCCATGCGGTTCTGTTCGTTTATCATACCTGTGTACGCGGTATACAGACCTTTTACCATATTCTGTTCCCCTTTTAGTTTTTTGAAGACTGATTTCTGCAGCTTCTATCAGATATCCTTATAGCCTGCAAGGAATTCCACATATCTGCCTGTACCGATGGCAACTGCAGTCATGGGATCCTCAGCAGTAACTGTATTGATACCAGTTTTAGATGCAATGAGGTCATCAAGTCCTCTCAAGAGACTTCCACCTCCTGTAAGAACGATTCCTCTATCTGCAATATCAGCGGCAAGTTCCGGAGGTGTTCTCTCCAAAACGCCGTGAATAGCCTCAACAATCTGAGCTGTAGGCTCTCTGAGTGCCTCTTCAGTCTCTTCGGATGAAACCTTAACAGTCTTGGGAAGACCTGTTACAAGGTTACGTCCTCTAACATCAAGGTAATCAGCCTCAGCTCTCGGATAAGCTGCTCCGATTTTTATCTTAATATCTTCTGCGGTTCTCTCACCTATCAGAAGGTTGTGCTTCTTACGCATATATCTGACGATAGCTTCATCAAAATCATCACCTGCTACCTTAACAGATGTGCTGACAACAGTACCTCCAAGAGAGATAACTGCGATATCTGATGTACCACCACCTATATCTACGATCATATTTCCGCAAGGCTTTGTAATATCAATTCCGGCACCTATAGCAGCTGCAATAGGCTCCTCAATGATACGAACGTCTCTGGCACCAGCCATAAGAGTAGCATCCTCAACAGCCTTACGCTCAACCTCGGTAACTCCGCTGGGAACACATACCGCAATAAGAGGTTTACGGAAAGTTCTGTGTCCTATTGCCTTGGTGATGAAATACTTCATCATCTGCTCTGTAACCTTGTAGTCAGAGATTACGCCCTGTCTCAAAGGTCTTACAGCAACAATGTTGCCGGGAGTACGTCCAAGCATAAGTCTGGCATCCTCACCGATGGCCTTTATCTTTTCAGTATCTCTGTCATAAGCTACAACTGAGGGCTCCTTAAGTACAACGCCCTTACCTCTGATATATACTAAAATACTGGCTGTTCCCAGATCTATTCCTATATCTGTATACTGCATTTGATATATTACCCCTTTCCTACAGGTTCAAAGCGCATAAAAGCGCACAGTAAATGATTGTAAATGATAATCCAACTTATTATAAACCAAAGGAGCGGGTTTTGAAACATCAAAACACAATTTTTTCACGAACGTAGTCTGTGGCTTTAATTCTATCGGCAAAATTTATTAAATAGTTAATACCCATTTATAATTTTTTTATTTTTTCTCAAGCATTCTCTTAATATATTTGCCGGTGTATGATTCCTTGCATTTCGCAACCTGTTCCGGAGTTCCACAAGCCACAACGGTTCCGCCTCCGTCACCACCCTCGGGGCCCATATCTATTATGTAATCTCCGGTTTTGATCACATCCAGATTATGTTCAATTACAACAACTGTATTTCCCGCTTCAACCAGTTCATGAAGGATTTTTACCAGTTTCTGTACATCTGCAAAATGAAGTCCAGTTGTAGGCTCATCAAGAATGTATATCGTTTTACCCGTACTTGCTCTTGAAAGCTCGGTTGCAAGTTTTATTCGCTGAGCTTCACCGCCTGACAATTCAGTTGATGGCTGTCCAAGCTTTACATATCCAAGACCCACATCATAAAGAGTCTTTATCTTACGCTTTATGGTTTTAATATTCTCAAAGAAAGGAAGAGCTTCTTCGACCGTCATATCAAGTACGTCGTAGATGTTCCTGCCCTTATACCTTACTTCCAGTGTCTCTCTGTTGTAACGCTTACCGCCACAAACTTCACAAGGCACATATACATCCGGCAGGAAATGCATCTCTATCTTGATAATTCCGTCACCGCCACAAGCCTCACATCTTCCACCTTTAACATTGAAGGAAAATCTTCCCTTTTTATATCCTTTTGCCTTGGCATCGGGAGTACCTGCGAACAGATCCCTTATCATGTCAAATACTCCGGTGTATGTTGCGGGATTAGATCTGGGAGTTCTTCCGATAGGTGACTGATCTATTGCAATAACTTTATCCAGCTGTTCTATTCCCTCTAATCCCTTGTGCTTTCCAGGAATACACCTTGCCCTGTTTAAATCTCTCTCGAGATGCTTATATAAGATCTCATTCACAAGAGAACTCTTTCCGGAGCCGGACACGCCGGTAACTATTGTAAGAACACCAAGCGGGAATTTTACATCTATAGAGTGAGGACTCCGATAGGGAAGTTTACGTTTATGTTCTTAAGGTTGTTTTCCTGTGCGCCCTTAACGGTTAACCATCCTGTAGGCTTTCTTCTCTTTTCGGGAACTTCTATCTTGAGCTTTCCGGATAGATATTTTCCCGTAATGGATTCGGGAATCTTCATTATTTCCTCAGCAGTTCCAGCTGCCACTATCTCACCACCATGAGATCCCGCACCGGGACCCACATCTACTATGTAGTCGGCTGCACGCATTGTGTCCTCGTCATGCTCTACTACAATCAGGGTGTTTCCCAGGTCTCTGAGATTTTTCAGTGTGTTTAGAAGCTTGTCATTATCCCTCTGATGAAGACCAATACTGGGTTCGTCCAGTATGTAGCACACTCCGCAGAGACCTGAACCAATCTGGGTTGCAAGTCTTATTCTTTGAGCTTCACCGCCCGACAGAGTTCCTGTTGCTCTTGAGAGTGAAAGATAATCAAGACCTACATCTATAAGGAAACCAACCCTTGCCCTGATTTCCTTAAGAACCTGCGCTCCGATCATCTCCTGCTGCTTTGTAAGCTTCAGATTCTCAAGATATTCGTGAAGAGCACCTATTGATACTGAGGTTATTTCATAAATATTCTTGTCATCAATAGTAACAGCCAATGATTCGGGCTTAAGTCTCTGGCCCTTACATACAGTACAGGGTGTAATTCGCATGTAGGATTCATACTCTGCTTTCTGCTGCTCAGAAAAAGTCTCTCTGTATCTCTGCTCAACGTTCTTAATAAGACCGTCAAAGGTTATTGGATATCTTCCCTCACCGCGCTGCCCCTTATATTCGACTATAACCTCTTTGTCAGCTCCATGAACCAGCATGTTTCTTATTTTTTCAGGCAACTTTTCAAAAGGGGTATCAAGATCAAACTTATACTCCTTTGCGAGAGCCTTAAGCACAGCATTGGTAAAGCTTCCTTCTTTTCCTGAAGATGCCCAGCCTGTCACCTGAAAACAGCCTTCGCTGATTGAAAGAGATTCATCCGGAATCATCAGATCCTCATCAAATTCCATCTTGTAGCCAAGTCCCGTACACTCCGGACATGCACCAAAGGGATTATTAAACGAAAAGCTTCTGGGCTCAATTTCAGGTATACTGATACCACAGTCAGGGCAGGCAAAGTTCTGACTAAAGCTAAGTGTCTTGCCGTCTATGACATCCACATCAAGAAGCCCCTCTGCAAGATTAAGTGCGCTTTCTATGGAATCAGTAAGTCGTCCTCTGATTCCCTCCGCATCTTCTTTAACAACAAGTCTGTCTACAATGATTTCTATATTATGCTTGATGTTCTTATCAAGTTTTATTTCCTCTGAAAGGTCATACTGACTGCCATCTACACGAACACGCACAAATCCGGCACGCTTTGCCCTGTCAAATACCTTGGCATGTTCACCCTTCCTGCCTCTTACAACAGGCGCAAGCACCTGGAATTTTGTTCCTGCAGGAAGTGACAGTATCTGATCTGCCATCTCATCAACCGTCTGCCTGCGGATTTCCCTGCCACAATTGGGACAATGCGGAACACCGATTCGCGCATATAAAAGTCTGAAGTGGTCATATATTTCAGTAACAGTTCCGACTGTTGATCTCGGGTTTCTGTTGGTAGACTTCTGATCAATTGAAATTGTGGGAGATAATCCCTCAATTTTCTCAACATCAGGCTTATCCATCTGCCCCAGGAACATTCTTGCGTAAGAAGACAGTGACTCCATATATCTTCTCTGTCCTTCTGCAAAAATAGTGTCAAATGCAAGTGATGACTTTCCCGAACCTGACAGACCCGTAAAAACTGTCAAAGTTTCTCTGGGGATTTTTACATTCACATGTTTCAGATTATGTTCATTTGCTCCGCGTACCCTTATATAGTCGTGGATATCGCTTGATAGTATTTTTTTTGGAGAATTCTCTGTTTTTGCCATATATTCCTACTTTCCGCCTGTAACCTCGTTAAGATGCTTCTTCAGATCGATCATCTGATCTCTCAGCATTGCCGCAGTCTCAAAATCAAGCTCCGCAGCCGCTCTCTTCATCTTCTTCTGAACATCACCGATCAGCTTCACAAGTTCCTGTCTGTCCATAGACTCAGGATCTTTCTCAAACTGAACTTCCTTCCTGGCAACGGCCTTGGTAACACTGATAAGTTCTCTGACCGCCTTACGAATGGTCTGTGGTGTGATGCCATGCTCCTCGTTATACGCCTGCTGTATTTTCCTTCTACGTTCAGTAGTCTCAATTGCCTTCTTCATGGAATCCGTCATGTTGTCAGCATACATGATCACATGACCGTCAGCATTACGGGCTGCTCTGCCTATTGTCTGAATAAGTGAAGTCTCCGATCTCAGGAATCCTTCCTTATCAGCATCAATTATCGCAACCAGTGATATCTCAGGAATATCCAGACCCTCTCTTAAAAGGTTGATACCAACAAGTACATCAAAAACATCAAGTCGCATATCTCTGATGATCTCTGCTCTCTCAAGGGTATCTATATCAGAGTGCAGATATTTGACCCTGATTCCCGTTTCCGCAAGGTACTCAGTCAGATCCTCTGCCATTTTCTTCGTGAGAGTTGTTACAAGAACTTTGTTCTTTTTATCTATTTCCTTATTTATCTCCGTAATAAGGTCATCAATCTGTCCCTCAACCGGACGTACCGATATCTCAGGATCAAGAAGACCGGTAGGCCTTATAATCTGCTCTGCGCGCATAAGCTCATGTTCGGCCTCATAGGGTCCGGGTGTGGCTGAGCAGAAAAGCATCTGATCAATATGAGTCTCGAATTCCTCAAAATTGAGCGGTCTGTTATCCAAAGCTGATGGCAGACGAAATCCGTAGTCCACCAGTGTGGTCTTACGGGATCTGTCTCCGTGATACATGGCACCGATCTGCGGAATAGTCATATGGGACTCGTCCACTATAATAAGAAACTCTCCGTCAAAGAAGTCCATAAGTGTAAGCGGCGGTTCTCCGGGCTTCATAAAATTCAAATGTCTGGAATAATTCTCAATTCCTGAGCAGAAGCCCGTTTCACGCATCATCTCTACATCGAAATTGGTTCTCTCAGCAATTCTCTGTGCTTCGATCAGCTTATCCTCGCTTTTGAAAAAGCGCACCTGTTCTTCTAATTCCTCTTCTATATTCTTACATGCAAGGTTTATTTTTTCCTGAGGAACAACGTAGTGAGAAGCCGGATATATCATTACGTGTGTCAGTTCATTTTTCACAACTCCGGTAACAGGCTCAACCTCACAGATTCTGTCTATCTCATCACCAAAGAGCTCCACACGGATCAGATAATCATCTGCCTGCGCGGGGAAAATCTCTATGGTATCGCCCCTGACCCTGAAATTACAGCGATTTATATCAAGATCATTCCTTGTGTACTGGATTGACACAAGATCTCTTATTATATCGTCTCTGCTCCTCTCCATCCCCGGTCTTAAGGAAATGGACATACCCTTGAATTCCTCAGGGCTTCCCAGACCATAAATACAGGAAACACTGGCAACAACAATAACATCCTTTCTCTCTGTAAGTGATGCAGTGGCTGAGAGTCTCAGCTTATCTATCTCATCATTGATCGCAGAATCCTTGGCAATATAGGTATCCGTCTGAGGCACGTAAGCTTCAGGCTGATAATAGTCATAATATGAAACAAAGTACTCAACTGCATTCTCAGGAAAAAACTCCTTGAACTCTCCATAGAGCTGTCCTGCCAGCGTTTTATTATGGCTTATGACCAGCGTGGGCTTATTCAGTGCAGCAATAATATTAGCCATGGTAAACGTCTTACCAGAACCCGTTACACCCTGCAGTGTCTGAAACTGATTGCCGGCTTTAAATCCATCTACCAGTTCCTTGATCGCCTGCGGCTGATCACCTGTTGGTTTATATTCAGAATTAAGCTTAAAATCCATATTCAAACCGCCTTAATTTTCAATCTGTCTTTCGAACATATTTTCGATAATAATTCATTGTATCATATATTTTCTAATTGTAAACATGAAATGATGCCTTTATAATTCAAGGCTGTCGCAAGTCTTTACAATATCAATAAAAATCCCGCTTCCTACTTCGTTTTTATCTATTCTGTTTTCCTGTTTACTTCCTATTAATGATAGTTTAACCCTTTTTAAAACATAATGAATCATTAAATTCCAATTCTCTCTTAATCTTTCATCATCCCAAAACAGATGGCTAATCAAAACGCTTGATATTGCATATAGCGGATGTAATCTGTAAACAAAAGTCATTATTATCAGCAAAACCGTGATTACAAAAAGTACCAGTGCCAATGCCAGTTTTGCGGCAAAAATGCATCTGTCTTTATCAGCTCTCTCCCGGCATTTTAAAATATCAGCCTTTACTTCCTCTATGTTCTGATACCTCTGCTGAATTTTCACAAAGGAGCACCTTCCTGTAACCTTCTTTAACTCCTTATAGAGAAACGGATCTGTAATGTCCTCATTGATCAGATTCTTTAGTGTTCTTCCAAACAAATAGATATCCGTTCTTTTATCCTCATATATCAATCCTCCATATTGTTCAGGTGCTGCATACCCCTTGGTACCTGCAATGGTGCTTCTGTCTGCTTTTCTGTCGCCATAATAACTTTTGTTATTATATGATCCGTGGTTATTCTTATATCCAACAAGGCTCCTTGCAAGTCCAAAATCAATAAGAAACACATTTTTATCCTCTCCACAGATAATATTAGAAGGCTTCAGATCCAGATGTATTATCGGAGGATTTAAATTATGCAGCCGGCTTAAGATGTCACACAAAGCAATTGATATTTTAATTGCGTCCTTTCCGGATAGTGAATTTCTTCTAAGTGTTTCTCCACTGCATAGTTCCATAACATAAAAGCCATCCCCCATATCAACTATTTTAGGCACATTTTCTATGTTCTGTTCCCTTAACCGGTTCATGATATCAATTTCCCCTGCAGAAAGACTTTCCAGCCGTTCTCCCACCTGCAGGTTATCTTTTTTCATCTTAAGAGCTTTAAGAGCAAACTTATTCCGGCTGGCATCCTCCACCTTATAAACATCGCTCATTCCACCGCTTCCAAGCTTTTCTATAACCCTGTAATTCCCTTTATCTCCTCTGAATTCATTTAAATTTACTTTGTTATTTTTATCCAATAAATGTCTCCTTTACAAATCCTCCGGTGGTCTTTACTTATCCCATTTCACATAGAACTCCCGATTTCTTACGCCTTTGTTATTTTATACAAACAGCTCCTCCACAGTATGGTTCCATCATCCCCTTACCCCTGATATTTTCAGAAATACAGCCAAGGATATACTCCATAGTATCGGAATCTCTGCACATCTGCGGACACAGGTTCATAACCAGTTCCCTGTCAGACAATCTCTCAAACAAAGTGTCAGATCCAATCACAATCGTTTGATATTCTGCTATATAGCCCCTTATCATAAATATCTCTCTGCTTAGATCGATTCGCTCATATTCACGTTGTTTTGACAGCCCTTCGCTTTTTATGACATATATATCCTTTTTGGTGTTAGATAACACCTGCATCTTTTGACCACATATAATAATAAGGGTTATCGTCTTTCCTCTGATCAGTCTTTTTTTAGCAGCAACTCCTTCAAACAGTTCCATAAAGCTTTGAAACAATTCAATACACTTTCTTTTGCCATCGAAATCACATGCTGTTTCATAACCGGCCATAAGTTCTTCAGTCCCCGCCTCCAGAAATCTTATTATCAAATCACTTCTTTCTGCTTCTTTTTGGGAGCTGAGATTTTCAAACAAGCCAGACCTTTGATGTTTACAGTCTTTAACAGATTCTGTATGGCAGAATGCCATAACCACTATTTTTTCCCTATTCAGGAGGCAGCCCTTGATCATGATGCCGTCTGTATTGATTTTTACTGCTCCCTGCTCTCTGAGTGCAGCAGCATAGTATTCCAACTTCTTCACTCCTTTCCTAAGTTTTTATCATTCTTGAGAAATTCCGATGATTCTCGGATGAATAGGTGATAACCATATCACCAATAGAATAAAAATTCAGACAAGCAGAAACTATACACAAAATTTCTATACTTGTAAAGAGAAAATTGATAATATATTCAAAGGGGGATTTTCTATGAAATCGTTTCAAAAGCTCATTATTATCAACTTATTCCATGATTATTCGAATAAAATGCGCAAGAAGGATTTGGCAGCCTATGCCAGCAGTTGCGCTTTTTTTCTGATAGTTTCAATAATCCCGCTTTTGATTCTTTTGTCATCCTGCCTGCCTTACACTGCAGTACACGAAGAGGACCTGATCTATGCCGTTACAGACCTTACTCCGGGCTTTGCCAACTCTATCCTTATACGACTGATACAGGAGACTTATTCCTACAGCATTTCCATAACTTCTATCTCAGCCATTGTCACCATCTGGGCCGGTGCACTCGGAATGCTTTCAATTATCCGCGGTCTCAACAGCATTTATGAAGTTGTAGAAACCAGAAACTATTTTTATCTCAGAATTATTTCTGCCTTCTATACACTGATACTGGTCCTGGTAATCGTTATCATGCTGACACTGATGGTTTTCGGAAATCTTGTAAAGGCTTTTATCGCGACAACATTTCCGGAATTTGTTACAAGAACAATTCCATATTATATCTATGTAAAATTTTCAATAATAACAGTTGTTGCGACGCTTTTGTTCGCACTTATATATACTTTTGTTCCCAGCGTTAAACTGAAATTCAAAGACCAGCTCCCCGGGGCAGTTTTTACTTCAATAGTATGGTATGTTTTTTCCTGGTTTTTCTCTGTTTACGTAAAGTTCAGCAACAGTTATTCTTTATACGGCAGCCTCGCCACTCCGGTAATCATGATGTTCTGGCTCTACTTTTGCATTTATATCTTCCTTATTGGTGCATTTATAAATCTGTCACTGACTGAAAAAAAGATAGAAGGAGATAAAAACAATGAATAACGAAATGGATATTATCAAAGGATTTTTCCAGAAAGAAAAAGAAGACAAGGTAATAAGATATCGTCATCTGAACAAGTTTGTAAAAAAAGGCGGGATTCTGTTTACCGGTTCATCTCTGATGGAGCAGTTTCCCATTCAGGAAATCATGCTTAACCATGGCATGAACAAAGTAATATACAATAGGGGTATCGGCGGTTACACAATCCCTGAAATGCTTAAGGTTATGGATGTACAGATTTTCGATCTGGAGCCATCTAAAATATTTATCAACATTGGAACCAACGATATAAGTATTCCGGAGGAAACAAAAGAAAAGCTTATCTCTGATTACAGAGAAGTTTTACGACAAATTAAAGAGCGCCTCCCTCAGGCTCAGGTATACATGATGGCCTATTATCCTGTAAATGAGCATGTTGCCGCAAAGCTCCCCTGGCCTGACGCCGACAAAGCTGCAAAGCTGCGACTTGAGCGTCTTCCAGAAGCCAACAAAGCTGTTGAAGAACTTTCCAAAGAGTTTGGTTACACCTATATTGATGTCAACGAAGGACTCACAGATGAATCAGGCAGAACAAAAGAAGAATTCTCAATTGACGGTATTCACATGTGGAGTGATGCTTATGAAGTCATATTTGAAAATATGAAAAAGTATCTGTAACCGGTTTTCCTTCACTAACTTAATGCAGGGGATCAATCAATCAGTCCATCTGTTTTGCCGTCAAGAGCAGCTGCGAGATACCTGTCTGTTGCATGATACATTAACAAATATAGTTTCACAAAACACCTGCAATCAATGAAATATACCCAACTATATTTACCGCTGAGTGTAAGACTATTGACGCAAATGGATTCTTCTTTTTCATATAAAAAGATGTTAAAAAAAGTGGAACCACTGCCATCTGATCTTTTACACTATTATTATTCTGCGGTAAAATATCCCATCCAAAATTATTTATTCCCAAAAGAAGCAGCCCTGTAAAAAGTAAATCCAAAACCAGCCATATTATTAACTCAATATAAAAAGATTTTGATTTTAGGATAGAAGAAAAATCTTTTAATTCAGATTTAAGCTCCTTTCTATTAATAAAAATAATCAAAGGGAAGAGTATCACATATACCAAAAAGGAATCCCATTCCCTGCCAATATATCCTACAAGCAACTCCCACAAACCAAAATTAATCAAGTAAAATGATATTATAGCCAGTATCCTTTTCAAGCTTTTCTCCTCTCTATATATGCAAATTTGCAATAACCATATTCTAATCCTTAATATTCCTCTTTTTACGAACTATTTTGTACCGGTTCAGATTCCTTACAAGATTTTGAAAAAGAAACTAGTTCATTGAATTCTTTCTTCTAAATAGGAATTCAATAAAACTAGTTTCTCGAATAATACTCAGAATTTAATTTTTATCACAGATAAATGGATAATAAGCTTACTTCTTAACTTTTACCTTGAAGGACTTCTGGTATCTGTGTCCCTTTGTATCCTCAACCATAACTGTATATTTACTGGTCTTCTTAGCCTTGAACTGATATTTACCGGCTGAATTTGCGCCAAGCATCTTAGTTCTCTTGTCTCCGCCAATCCAGTTAAATGCCTTAATTTTCCAAACATTTGAACCTTCAAGATTTGCCTTAGACACAACCTTGTTAATATACTGAACGCCCTTAGCATAGGTTCCAAGAGTGTCCTCTAAAGTTACAATTGTCTTACCCTTTTTCTTCTTCATTTTTGTCTTGAAGATTTTTGAAACAGGAATAGCGTAACCAACTACATTTACATTGCCATTGAAGCTATCATAGTTCTCATGTTCTGTGTAAACATATCCATAATAGGTACCCTTTTTGATAAAGTTGTAATCTTCAGGGTGGCTTCTCCAGTATCCCATATTTACTTCCAGTATCTTATTGGAAAACTGAGGATCTCCATAGATATAAACATCTGTGCCTGCACCGTTTCTATTACACGACGTTTTATTAAACATAAAAAGACGCAAAATAGATATACTTATTTTTCTGATAATTTTCAAAAAATGCATTACATATTTGACAATGAACAAAGAAACGCTGGAGAATCCTAGCGAGATTAGCAAACTGCAAAAAGAAAAAAACCACAAAAAGAAACGAATCGCTTCGTAACCATTTGCGGTCAAACCATTTTTTAAAATTGTTCCCCAAAAGATTTACAATTATGCGACTATACATCACTGTTCCCACAAATATTGATTATATGGCAATTTCTGAATAATTTAAAGCCCTTTTAATGCATTTTTTCTCAAGAATCACAATTCGCAGATTATTCCAAAATTATTATTAAATATTGTCGGAATCCGTGGCTTTATGCCCCCTTTTCGGCTAAAATGAAGGGAGATTAAACGCTTGGAATATGAAAATTTAGACAATTCAAAATGATGATTGTCGTGATGGATATTCTTCCTCCACAAGGTCACTGGCGCTGCATTCAAGTACATCTGCCAGTCTTTGGACGATTCGATACTGTGCCTTGCTGATGTCGCGCTTTCGCTGTTCATAGGCGCAGATTGTCTCTACGGACACACCGGATTTGCCTGCAAGTTCTTCCTGGGAGAGGTCTGAAAGCTTGCGGAAATGGGCAAGACGTGTCTCTGATTCCATGGTCCTTGGAGCCTCTGAGAAAAATTCAGGAAGGCTCATATCAAGTGCAGAGCAGATCTTTTCCACCATGGATATGGAGGGCTCAATTTCCCTTGAATACCATGAGGCAAAGGTTGACTGCTTTATATCAGATTCTTTTGCAAGTTTATATACTGACCAGCCCTTCTCCAGGCGAAGCTCAGTTATTCTATCAAGTGTATTAAACATGGCGTTATGCCTTTCTTACCTATTCTGTATTTTCACTACTATTATTAAAATCTAATATCTATCGGTAGTTTTATTAGATACAAATGTCATCTTATTTTTCTGCACCCTCTGCAAACTCTTCTTCATCGATATTTTTCAGGGCAAATTCCAGGCACTGAATTACCACTTTGTTCATGGATGTATTATGATTTTCTGCCAGAGTTGCAAGTCTCTTTGAAAACTCCTCCGGGATTCTGAATGTCTTGGTTGTAAATGTGTCATATTCACTCTTTATGGTCAGCATGTCTTTATCAGTCCTTCTATATTTATTCTTTGTAGAAAGCCCGGGATCTTTCACCCGGGCTTTCCGATTAATTCGCTATGTAGGAAACATAATGAGGAAATTTAAACAATTGTAAATCTGTAAAAACTTCTTATTACTTCTTGTAAACGATCTTAACGTTCTTGTTAACCTTCTTAGCTGCCTTAACGATAGCGTTAGCAACCTTTGAGCCCT
>CAMVLM010000052.1 GCA_947168335.1 uncultured Butyrivibrio sp.
GAACCGTAGACATAAACCCTGTCACCGAATACATGTGGCTCTCCGTCCGGTATATATGTATTAAGTGGTAAATAGGGATTGTAAACCTGCTTTCTCATGGCTTTCTCCTCAACTTCCATAATTAATTTTCAGCTTTGCAAACATATCGCCAAGGATAAGTCTTGCATTTGCCTGATTGTAAACTCTTATCTCTCTGTTCTTACCTGTATGAATGTACTTATGTGTCTCATAGTCAATTTCCGGTGCCGGAATCAGATCATAAATATCATCCTTCTCCGTTTCCTCAAGCAGGACACCTATTGTAGGGCTGTCTCCAAGTCCCCACATCTCTCCGTTTGGCCAGTGAGGTATCTTCGCGCAGACATTGTTAAAATCAACCATCTGCTGTACAAGATATTTTCCAAGTTCTCCGCAGCATGCCACATTACACTGAAGTTCAGCCAGAGTAACGGATACCTGCTTATATACATTTTTCGGTATCTGCCACACAGGCATTCCTGACTTAAAAAGTACATTAACCGCTGCTATATCCTGGTCCTGGTTAAATTCAGTTCCGCCCTCTGGATAAGCTCCTCCGCCTATCCAGATTGCAGTCATTCTGTCACAGATTCTGGGTTCCATGATAATGGCTGATGCAAGATCAGTAATCGAACCCTGACACGCAATAAAAAGCGGATGGGGATCATCCTTCATGGCCTCTTCAATGATAAGTCTCGCTCCATCTGAATCAGCAGGTGTAACCTCATCTTTAAGCGGTTCCTCTGAGCCTTTCTTTACCACATAGTCACCTGTGCAGCCCATAAGTCCCAGTACCTTTTCAACCTCTTCAAAGCTGGCCTGTGCTGTTTTACCCACAAGATTCCTGTACTCTCCTGCCATACTGAAATGCCCGGCAATAATTCCCTTATTAATAAACTTTGTGGTCATTAGATTATGCACCAGCGCAAACTGATCGTCGGCCTCATTTTTACAGTCCGTATATATTATCATCCTGACCTTTTTTTCATCGGGACAATCAAACATATAATTCCACTTCTTCATTTCAAAATCCCCTTAAACCTTATTTATAAACAATGAGAAATTCTCTCTTATGCATCATCAGATATCAAATTCATGATGTCCGCTTCCAATCTGCTTTTCTTCTCCGCCGATACATACCGTAGCGGCAGCACCTGTGGGAACATCCAGAAGGTATCTGTATTTCTCAGCCTTTCCGTCATATTTCCATTCAGCTTTAATAATTCCGTAGGCTGAAGTAAAATGGCCTTTCACATACTTGTATTCACTGCTTACATTTGGCTTCACATAAAAATGTCTGTATCCCGGTTTATCCTCATCTCTCTGAATTCCGAGAACGTACATATAAAACCACTCCAGAACCGCACCAAGAGAATAATGGTTAAAGGAGTTCATGCTGTTGTGTCCGCCAAAACCATTTGTGGTTGTGAAAGAATCCCATCTCTCCCAGATGCTTGTTGCACCCTGAGTTACAGGATAAAGCCATGAAGGACAGCCTGTCTGTGTTATAAGTTTAAATGCATCATCCACATGTCCTGTCATGGTAAGCATGGGATTAAGAGGCGCTGTTCCAAAGAATCCTGTTTTTACAAGGAAGCCTGTCTCTCGTGTCTTCTCACTTAATCTGTCACCAACCTTACTGATAAGCTCTGCATCCACCATCTTAAATGACAGAGGCAATGCATAAGAACACTGTGTGTGATCTTTGGTTCTTCCGGTTTCCTTATCAAAGTATCTGGCATTAAAATCTTTTTTCAGTTCTGCATAAAGCTCTTTATATTCATCTGCCTTTTCTTTTTCACCGATTGCCGCTGACATCTTAGACATTACATAAGCGTTATATCCGTAAAAAGCGTGGCATATAAGCCCTAAGTCCGTTTCCTCCGGAGCCAGCCAGTCGCCAAGAGTAAAGCCAATTGCAAGATTGCCTGCTGCCCACAGATTTTTTGAATAGTCCATAAAAAGCTGCATTGCATCGTAATTATCTCTTATTACCTGCAGATCTCCATATTGTTGATAAAGCTCCCAGGTCACATGGATTGCGGAGCTCTCGTAGGTATATCCTCCAAAGCCACCTCCAACAGGCGCAATATCTGGATATTTTCCATCCTCTTCCTGAAGATCTCTCATTGCCATCAGCCAGTTCTCATAGAAGATTCTGGTATCCGCATTAAATGTAGCTGTTCTTGCAAATATCGAGGTATCACCATCCCAGCCCATTCGCTCGTTTCTCTGAGGGCAATCTGTAGGAATGCCTATAAAATTGGACTGCTGTGATCTTCTTACATTTGCTATGAATGTATTAGTAAGTTCATCCGAAGTCTCAAGAGATGAATTCATATTATAAGCAGAGGAAAGCACCAGCATCTTGACATCATTCAACTCCGGTTTTTTAGTCACTCCGCTTATTTCTATATATCTGTAACCTCTGAAGGTAAACCTGGGAGTGTAGTCCTCTCCTGTTTTTTCTCCGGCAAAGGTATACAGATCAGTACAATCTGCATCTCTTAAGTTTTCGACCATCATGGTTCCGACTTTTCCTGCAAACTCCTCGATATCAGGATACAGAAGCTCAGCATACCTCAGGGTTGCAACCTGTCCTTTTTTGCCATAAAGATGAAGCTTTGGAACACCTGCCACATTTACGCCCATATCGTAGATATAGATTCCATCCGCTATTTCAGTCACGGATTTTGCGATAATTTCATAGGAAACCCTGACTCCATCCCCCATCTGTCCTATAAATACAGGATCGGTAAGGTTCACTTCAGGCCACTGCATAGGCCCCTGGGACATGGTCTCCGATTTTCTTATCTGAGTTACGGGAATCACGTCCGGCTTAAGCCATTTGGAATCATCAAATTCCGGTGTATCAAAGCCCTTAATTCTCTGATATCTTGTGGCATCATAATGCTCACCATGGAAAAATCCTGCATAGGTCCAGGGACCCTCATCGAAATATTTCCAGTCTGAGGTGTTGGTTTCAATATTCTGAACACTTCCATCCTCATATGTAATTTCAATCCTTCCAAGGAAGGACTCGCGGTCTCCATAGTAGTTGTAGTTACCGAGCACAAAGGTCTGGGCATCGCTCCACCAGCCTGATGCAAGTATCACACCTACTGCATTTTTACCGGCACCAAGCATGTCAGTAATATCGTAAGTCTGATACATCAGATGTCTGTCATACTGGGTCTGTCCCGGATTAAACCAGGTGTCAGTTACAGATTTTCCGTTTACGCTGCACTCATATATCCCCCTTGCTGTTGCATACAGTCTTGCCTTCGCAACCTTTTTTGAATCGAGGGTAAATTCGGTTCTAAGCATCGGAATGGAAGTATGACTGGGATTCTTGGTGATAAAAGCATCCTGATCTTTCGTACTGAATAGATTTGGATAAGGATCGTTCACTGCCTGCATCGGATCGATGTGGTAGGTATTCTCATCAAGATAAACCACAGCGTAGGGCTTTCTTAAATTCCTTACTTCAACTCTTTTTATTTCAACTCCCTGACCCTTGGGAACAAAGAAGCCTATCTCATTAAGCCTCGGATATGTATTAACATCATTTGATCCTAACGGATTCAGTACTCTCGGTGATTCAACCTCACCAAAGAACATCTTTTCAATAGTAACGTCAACTCTTTTGTCGTCAATATATGTATAAGCGGCATTACCTGTAACCTGGATATCTATAACATGTTCGTCATAGAAATTATCCTTTGTAAGAACCTGCTTTTTATCCGGATCATCATAATCACAGATATCAACCTCTGCCAGGGGCAGGTCTTCTCTGTCATCAGGAGCTATTCCCACTCTGTAAACCTTTAACTTACATGGGAAACTTCCGCCATCAATTTCATATTTAAAATAGTTTTCTCTGTCTTTTATTCTCTTATCGCCTCGTCCGAATATTACTCCGAAGCGGTTGCTTTCATCTTCAAATCTGAATCTCACCTTAAGTCCAAAGATGCCTCTGACATCTGAACTTAAATTATATTTGGACGGGCCGATCCATTGTGCTCCTCCAAAGGCATCCGTAGATCCATCCATAAGTCCTGTTTCAAAAAAGTTCTTTTCACTTTCAGCACTTTCACCGTGATTATCAGAAACCTTGACCATCCAATAATATGCGGTTCCGGCCTTTAATTTTCTTCCCCCATAAACCACTTCACTCATTAAGGAATCATTAACTTCCTCGGAATCCCAGATAACGGTACCATCCTGCCTCATAACTGTTATCTGATATTTTTCCTGCAGAGTATTATCCTTATCACTCTCAATTTTCCAGGAAAACCGCGGCTTTAGGACATCAATCCCCAAAGGATTTTTTCTATATTCAATTTTACAATCAATTATTCTAAGTCCCATAAACCTATTGTCTCCTTAAAAAGAAACTGCATAGACGCACCTTGGCGCATCTATGCAGTTTTATTATTTTAATTATTTCTTATCAGTTCTTTACAACACCTTCGCCGCCTGCGATTGTCTTAAGATTGTTTTCAGGTGTCTTTGTTGCTCCACCGTTATTAGTAAGCCACTCATCAAGCTGAGCCTGTTTTGCATCCATAACTTCCTGAAGTCCTGCTGCATACAGAGCATCATTAAGTGCTTTAAGTGTTGACTCTACATTTGCAGCGCCACCGACTGATCCTGTTTCAAGAGCCGGTCTGTATGTCTCAAGTGCATTCTGAAGAGCTGTGATCTGTGTCTGATAATTGGAAGCATCCCACATGAATCCATAAGCGGGAGAATACTGAGCCCAGTCATTGTGGTGCTGAAGCTTATTCCAATAATCCTTGTCCTTTGTTCCGTTATTCCATACATAAGACTGGAACTGGTTACCAAGGCTCCATCCTGAATTCTGATGATACTTGTAATTACCGTCATCTTCGCCTTCTACGAAGTTTGTCCAGTCGTTCCAGTAACCAAGTCCTGCGAAGGTTCCCATTGTTACCAGAATCGGTTTTCCAAGAGGAAGTACTATCTTGGAAAAGATTGTGAACTGTGATGCACCGTCGATCTCAGCTGCCTCATAAAGTGCATCCGGAATGCTTGTGGTGAAATATGTTCTGATCATCATTACATTCCATGCTGAAAGAAGCAGGTTGGGAAGAAGCTGTGCAAACAGCGTATCTTTAATATGGAATGTTCCTGACCACATGAGGTATGAAGGAACGATACCGCCGTTGAAAAGCATTGTGAAGAATACATAAAAGCTCAAAATGTTTCTTCCGGGAAGATTCTTTATTGCAAGGGGATATGCCATAAGTGCTGCAAGAAGCACATGAAGCAGTGTTCCCAAAGCTGTGATAAGAATTGAAACTCCGTAAGCCTTAAGGATAAGCTTTCCTGACTGGAGAATATATCCGTAGGATGCTGCTGAAAATTTTCTCGGGAAGAAAGAATATCCGTAAGCAACCAGTGTGTTTTCTTCTGTAAGTGATGAACTGAAAAGTAAAAGGAACGGGAGTACTACCATCACTACTACCAGAATCATTATTATGTTTGTAACTATTGAGTATGCTGAAAATGGTTTTTCTTTCATGATCTCTCCTCCTTTCCTTAGAACATTGCGTTTTCTTTGCTGAACTTACGAACTATAGCGTTAGCAGAAAGAACGATTATGAATCCGACAATTGACTGATAGAAACCGGCTGCCGCTGACATTCCGACGTTTCCTGAATTCATAAGTCCTCTGTATACGTAAGTATCGATAACGTTGGTTGTCGAATACAGAAGTCCTGAGTTTCTTGGTACCTGGTAGAAAAGACCGAAGTCAGAATAGAAGATTCTACCAACACTCATAAGTGTGAGAGTGATTATTGTCGGCTCAAGGAATGGCAATGTGATGAATTTTATCTTCTGCCATTTTGTTGCACTGTCCAGCTCCGCTGCCTCATAAAGTGAAGGATCAATTCCGTTGATAGCTGAGATATAGATCAGTGTTCCATAGCCCACACCCTTCCAGGTATTTACAAATATCAGAATGAATGGCCAGTACTTTGATTGTGAATACCAGTCCACCGGTTCCAAACCAAGAGCAGGAAGAATTGTGTTGTTAACAATACCTGTACTCTGTGAAAGGAATGCAAATACAATGTAGCCAAGTATTACGGCTGACATAAGATACGGGAAAAGGATTGCACTCTGGTAGGTTTTCTTTAATTTCTCATTTACACAGTCGCAAATGAATATCGCAAAGATAATTCCCAGAAGTGTATTAACGATGATGAATGCCACGTTGTACAGAATTGTGTTTCTGGTAATAACCCATGCATCAGGTGTTGCAAACAGAAACTGGAAATTCTTAAAGCCTGCCCATGCACTCTTCCAGATTCCCTGTCTGGCATTATAGTTTTTGAATGCTACGATTATTCCTGCCATCGGGATGTAGTTATTTATAAAAAGATAAATCCCTCCGGGTAAGAACATCAGATATAATGGCAGATATCTTTTAAACTTAGCCCATGCACTATTTGATGACTTACTCTTTTCTTTAGCCATGTTCCTCTCCTTTTATTTGGCAATAATTGCTATATAATGAGCAAAAATTGCTATTTCTTTGTTGATAAATTTAGTTTATTCCTGATTTTACTAAATTTATACTACTAATATCCTCGGAATTTAGTAAATTTAACTAAATTCACTGGACTCATGAGATTTTTTATGCTAAAAAATAATCGTGGAAGCTGGTTTCCACATTATTTATCTTTTGTTTTTATGATTATAAATTTACGTATTAAGGTATATTTAGGAGAATAATATGACATCTAAAGAACTGGCAAAACTACTGGGCCTGTCTGAAACAGCAGTATCATTTGCCCTTAATGACAAACCGGGAGTCAGTGATAAGACAAGAAATCTGGTAAAAAAAGCCGCCATGGAGCATGGCATGACACCCGGAGGAAGCAAAAAGCATAAAGGTGATGGAATAATTCATGTCATACAGTATCTTTCTTTTGGAAATATGCCTGACAACGGATTTTTCAGAAACACCCTGAATGGTATAGAATTTACCGCAACCGAACTGGGCATACGCTCTATAATTCACTATGTAAATGGTTACGAAAATCTGGAAAAGGAACTGAAGGCTCTTGAAGAATGTCACGCATCAGGAATGCTTATCCTTGGATTTATCCTGGAAAGCAGGGAAATGTCGCTTATGTCCTTCTGCTCATTTCCTATCGTGGTTATAGACGCACATTTTACCAGTAATAAAATTGATTTCATTGAAATAAATAACAGAGATGCCGGCTTCCTTGCAACCAACTATCTTATAAATAAAAGAGGCTGTCAGCCGGGATGTATACGTTCTACTACAAGAACCTATGATTTCGACCAGCGTACAGAAGGGTTCTATGATGCCCTCAAATACAATATGATGGTCAAATCAAAATCAATCATGCATGAGATTACAGCGACTTCCATAGAAGATTCAGAAGCAGAGATGCTTGAAATAATAGATAATAAAGAGGAACTTGCCTCCAGCTATTTTGCTGAAAACGACATAATGGCAATCGGTGCCATGAGAGCATTTAAAAAAAGAGGTTACAGAATCCCGGAGGATATCTCTATCATAGGCTTTGATGATATCTCCCTGGCCAGCTATGTTGATCCGCCACTGACAACCATCCACATACCAAGAAACTATATAGGACGTATAGCTGTAGAACGCCTCTATGCCCGTATGACACAGCACGATCACCTGTCTATCAATATCCACATCAACGGCTACCTGGTAAAGCGGGACTCTGTGGCCCCGCTTTCAGGAAAATAAAAAACCGGATTTTATTTGACCTCAGCAATGACATAGAGTCTGGTGTCACCGGTTCTGAACATGCGAGTGTCTTCGCCGTAGCCGGTTCCGCCATAGGCAGGTGAAAGGCGGACACCGCAACCATTAAGTACACTTCCTGTTGTAGTGATGTCTTCTTTTTCACTTTCCATTTTATAGTGGCGTGCTATGATTCCATGGATTATTCCATCCTGCTTAACATGAATGGGAGCCATGGTATTGATAAGACTGCCAAAGTCTTTAATACTTATATTTACCTGGCGATTAGCTATTCTGTAGAGCTTGTTAGGATCAAGTCCCTGCGTCATAAGAGACAGGTAGTCGTTGTTAGGTCTTGATTCCTTCTGGAAGATAAGAGCAACAGCAAGGGATTTATCCTTTGAAACAACCATCGCACGATATTTATCAAGTCTGTAATAATCACCAAACTGGAACACACTTCTCCACTGCTTATAGAATGCCACCTGATCTGCAACCTGCTTTTTCTCCTTATCAGAGAGTTCGCTCAGATTTAGTTCATATCCAAAACATCCGTATGCTGCAACTGAGAATCTGGTCTCAAGAGGAGTAATATGCAGCGTCTGATGATTGGGTACCGCTGATACATGTGCGCCGATTGTACTTGTAGGATATCCGTAGCTGTAACCTCTCTGAATATCCATTCTGCAGACAGCATCTGTATCATCACTTCCCCATATCTGAGGGAAGAAGCTGAGTATACCAAGGTCAAATCTGTTACCGCCTGCCGAGCAGCCTTCAAACAGAATCTCAGGGAACTTCTTTGTAAGCTCTCTCATAACTCTGTAAAGTCCCATATAATATCTGTGCTGGAACTCTTTCATGCGGTCTGTCGGAATTTCAGCAGAATAACAGTCAGAGAAAACTCTGTTCATATCCCATTTGATATAGGATATATTAGCCGATGAAAATACCCTGCTCATGGCGTCAATGATATAGTCCTGAACTTCCTTCCTGGTGTAATCAAGTATCATCTGATTTCTGCCAAGGGAATGAGGATGTCCGGGAATCTTAATTGCCCACTGGGGATTTTCTCTGTAAAGATCGGAATCCTCGTTGACCATTTCAGGCTCAACCCAGAGTCCAAAACGCATTCCCATTGCATTTATTTTTTCCGCAAGACCTTTTAAACCGTCCGGAAGCTTTTTGGTGTTCACTCTCCAGTCACCAAGTCCAGCCTTGTCATCATTTCTTGCTCCAAACCATCCGTCATCAAGAACAAAAAGTTCAATTCCTGCTTTGGATGCCTCCTTTGCAAGTTTCAAAAGTGCTGACTGATCAAAGTTAAAATATGTTGCCTCCCAGTTATTGATGAGAACAGGTCTCTCCTTGTCTCTCCATACACCTCTGACTACATGCTTTCTTACAAAGTCATGCATCTTTCTGCTCATACCGCCAAAGCCCTTATCAGAAAAGGCCATAACAGATTCCGGTGCTTCAAATTTCTCACCGGGTTCTAAATTCCATTCAAATCCCGTGGGCTGAATTCCACTGACAAATCTGGACAGGAAGGTTCCATTTGAAGACAATGCTGAATAATGATTACCGCTGTAAATAAGATTAAGTCCGTAAACATCACCGGCAGTCTCTGTTGCATCAGGCATGCTGAGCATAGTAAAAGGATTGCTTCTGCTTCCTGATTCTCCGGCAGAAATCTCCTCTGATACAACCTTACCAGCTGTGCAGAGGCTCTTACTCATACCCATCTCATCAGCCCATCTTCCATGGAAACCGGTAAGCTCAAGCCCTGTCTTCTGGAAATCAAGCTGATTGGAAAGGAGTCTGTCCACTACAACTTTTTCATCGCTGTCATTATAAAGAATCTGGCTTCTGGTGATGGTGTCACACTCGGGATAAACCTTATAGATCATCTCGAGGCGGAGCTTATACTGCTTATCCACCAGTGTTATGCGAAGTTCCTGCGCTTTATCCTCATAGCTGAAAACCTTGCAGACCGAGGCACTGGTTCCGTCATCATAAGATGAAGGAAGAGTCTCAAGTTCTGAAAGACTGTCATTTATTTCTGCCTTCTCAAAAAGAAAATCACAGGTTCTTGAACCGTCAGCATGGTTTACTTCAATCAGAGGCTCCCTGATATCTCCCTTTCCAAAGCCTGACATCTCAAGGGGCATTATCTCCAGGCACAGATGGCCTGTCTCAACAGAATAGGCAATCATGTTGCCTCCCTCATGATAATGCTTGATTCCCATTGCTTTTGCCATTTGCTCCAGTATTTTTCTGTCATCGGCATCACCCTTTAAAAGCTCGGTATACTGAGCTTTTGACAAAATGGATTTTCCGTAATGGATGTGCTCCACATGTCCACTAGGCAGAGCCTGCATGAAATAACTTGTATTCATGGTCTGCAGCAAAAAAATGTTTTCGTTTCTGATTATCATAGTAACCTCCCATATATACATGTAAAACCTTCCCTTTCGGGAAGGTTTTTCAAGTCATTACTTTGTACAAATACCTCGCATTAATATACCTATCATTACCTCAAGCTCATCCTCGTAGCTTCCTCCATTGGGGATATCCGAGCTTAAAAATCTTTCTATAGAAGCCTCTGTCATGGCCTTTATAACCGGAATCGGAAGCTTTCTGATACTTCCCTCCTTCATACCCTGTTCAAGAAGTTCAATAGTATCTTCCCAGTCATTTTCCAATCTTTTCTGAACCTTCTGATAAATCTGGGGATATTTACTCTTTAAGGTAAATACCTTTCTGAAATCAACATCCCTGTAATTATCCGGCATACAGATCATGATCTTCTCAATTCTTTCAACCGTTGAAAGGGATTTGTCATTTTTTATCTCCGCCTCTTTTTCCTTAATGGAATCAAAGCAGTAATCCACAAGTGCATTAAATATCTCTTCCTTGTCATTAAATTCCTTGTAGATGGTTTTCTTACTCATGTGTAAGTCGCTGGCCACATCATCCATGGTGAATTTAGAGCCTTTTTCCTTAAACTCAACCAATACCGCTTCCAATATCTTTACTCTTGTCTCGTTCATAAAAATCCTTTCGCTTCAAAACAATTAGCAATTATTTTTTTATTTGATCCCTCAAAACTTTTTATTCGCAATAAAGAAATCTTTCACTGATGATAAGAGTTCATCCTTTGAAACTGTCTTAAGAAGATAGCCATTGGGCTTCAGGCTGACAACCTTCATTACACTCTCTTTATCCCCCTTGCCTGTCAGGAAAATAACAGGAATATCAGAGGTTTTGTGTTCGCTTCTGATCATCTCAAGGACCTGCGGTCCGGAAGTTACCGGCATCTCATAATCAAGTAAAATCAAATCCGGCCTGTTGGTAGCAAGATAAGTAATAGCCTGCATACCGGAATTTACAATAGTCACCCTGTAATCCTCTCCCAGCCATGTCTTGACCAGTTTGAGAAAAGTCGGATCATCATCCACAAGCAGTATACTCTTGCGCCTTGAAAACTCATCATTCATGGCGAGCAGCTCTGTCATTCTGGCAACCACCTTTTTAATATCAAGTGGCCTGTCAAAACGCTCGGCAATATGATCCGGTGAAATTGCCTTAAGAAGCACGTCGTACTCAGATGCATCTCCGATAGTACACAGAATCTTTTCATCCTCGACTATCATATCCCTCAGATAAACCAGAACATCACGTATTTCATCAAGATAGTTTCCAAGATAAAAAAGGAAAATGCTCGGGGACTTTTTATACTTCTCAAGTTCATTTATCTTTGGTTCACACTTGGTCACATTTATACCACCCTCCTGCAGGTTTTTGCAAAGGGCATCCACCATAAATGTCGATCCACTGCTTATTAGTAATATGCTGTTATCCATCAGTCCTCCTTGCTAATAAAAAGCCGGTGTCTATCTGATTTCTAAAAAAGCTGTCCATGTGTAAACCATTTTGCGGAACTAAATATTATAATTTAGTTTCCACTATATATTTATAGTACCATAATCAAAGAATCTGACAACCTTTTCATGCCATTTTCATTAAAAAAAAATTTAATTTATCATTCCTGAAAGTCTGTCTCTCTCAGAAAGAATTTTTTTGATCAGCTCTGAATAATCAGTGTCAGTCCCTGCACGCAGAAGCTCCGTCATTTCACTCACAGGTTCATATATGGGAGTAAGTGCCAGATTGCCCACTACCCCTTTAAGTGCATGGGCAGCTTCAAAAGCAGCGGCAAGATTTTTTTCCTGTAAAAGGCGCTCTATATCCTCGTAGCGCCCTCTATCCAATGCCTCCGGAATGAGTTCCAGATAAAATTCCTCATCATCCAGACATCTGGCGAGGCCTTCCTTGGTATCAGCTCCAAATTCGTTCAGAATATCTATTGTAACCATATTACCTCCTGTACTTTCCACAGGCTTTATTTCCAGGGAATTTCCAACAAGCAGGCTCAAATTAAGCTATAAAAACATTCTACCATGAAAGCGTTTCCATAAATATTCTAAAGATATGAAATATCTATAAACTTTTATTACTTTATTCCGATTAATGATATTATTATATTATGAATCTATTGTTTGCAGAAATGAACTCACAAATCCAGGAGGATACATTATGCAAAGTTACAAGAAACTTGAGTATACCGGAAACAATGATGTTATCTTAAGATACACGCCCGGACATTTCATTACTCCTAATTCCCATGTAAATTATTACATCGATATGACTGACACCAAGGCCAGAATGAAAGAGGCCAGAGCTGCCGGTGAATCTCTTGCTGATCTGTTTTTATCCTCAGAGATCATCGATACAATTCTCTGCCTTAACGGAACAGAGATTATCGGCTCATATATGGCAAACAAGCTGACTGAAGCAGGTATTCTTTCTATGAATTCACATAAGACCATGTATATCACAGGTCCCGAATACAATGTAAACGGTCAGATGATGTTCAGAGATAACAATCAGCATATGATAAAAGGGAAAAAGGTACTGATACTGATAGATTCAGCCTCAACAGGAAGCACCCTGAAGAGCGCTCTTGAATCTGTACGTTTCTTCCAGGGTGAGATTGTAGGTATCGCAGCTGTTTTCTCAATCGCAACCAAGATCGATGGCATACCGATCCAGACTTTGTTCTCAGTAAGAGATCTGCCTGATTACGCAAGTTATCCTCATGATAATTGTCCGCTTTGCCAGGCAGGAATACCTGTTGACGCTATTTGTAATGGTTTTGGATATTCGACACTTTAATGAATACAGGACGGCTTATCCATTTTAAGGGGTGGCATTATGGCTCACAATGTTAGAAATATATGTATGAATTGTGGCAGAATGTTTACAGCAAGGGAAAGCAGCCATGCTTTCTGCTCTTTGGAATGCAAAAAAATGTATTCAAATCACTCAGGATACCGATGCCGGGACTGCAGAAATGCTTCCTGTAAGGTGAGAAACGATCGTCTGGTCAACTCTCCGCCTGACTGCGAAAATCTGCAGCTCCACAAATCCTATAAGGCGACTCCGCCGAAATAATAAATTTGGACCTAGGGGACGGGGTTAGTGGACCATAAAAATGGTCCACTAACCCCGTCCCCTAGGTCCTTTTTCCTATGCTATAGCTTCCTTCATAGAACGAACATACTCACCAATATATTTGGGTGCGTCCTTGCCATGCTTTTCCAAAAGCTTAACAATAGCCGATCCTACAATGGCACCATCTGAAAGCGAGGCCATCTTTTCAGCCTGGGCAGGTGTTGAAATACCAAAACCAATGGCACAGGGAATGTCAGTATTTTCTCTTACTACATTGACAATTGAGTTAAGATCAGTTGTGATCTCACTTCTTGCTCCGGTTACACCAAGGCTTGATACTATATACAAAAATCCCTTGGCTTCCTTTGCGATCATTGCAATTCTGTTTTCGGAAGTAGGTGCGATAAGTGAAATAAGATCTACGTCGTATTTATCGCACACATCTGAGAATTCTTCTTTTTCTTCAAAGGGAAGATCCGGAAGAATGATTCCGTCAATTCCGATTTCATTACATGTACTGATAAATTTTTCTGCTCCGTATGAATAAACCACATTTGCATAGGTCATGAACACCAGCGGTATGGATACATCTTTTCTCAGATCACGGACAAACTCAAAAATCTTATCCGTAGTGATTCCACCATTAAGAGCACGAAGATTTGCACCCTGAATTACAGGTCCCTCTGCTGTGGGATCAGAGAACGGAATTCCCAGCTCGATAAGATCAGCACCGTTTTTCACAGCTTCTCTTACCGCATTTCCTGTTGTTTCAAGGTCGGGATCTCCGCAGGTAATGAAGGCAATAAATGCCTTACCGTTTTCAAAAGCCTTCTTAATATTACTCATGGATATCCTCCCCTCTGTAGCGAGCGATTGCTGCGCAGTCCTTGTCTCCTCTTCCGGAGATTGTTATTACTATAATCTTATCCTTGTCCATTGTAGGAGCTATTTTCATTGCATGGGCAACAGCATGTGCTGACTCGATAGCAGGAATTATCCCCTCACACTTTGAAAGATATTCAAAAGCATTAACTGCTTCATCATCATTAACAGGTACATACTCTGCTCTGTGAATATCATGAAGATATGCATGCTCAGGTCCGATTCCGGGATAGTCAAGACCTGCTGAAATTGAATAAACCGGTGCAATCTGTCCGTATTCATCCTGGCAAAAATATGACTTCATTCCGTGGAAGATGCCAAGCCTTCCTGTATTGACAGTTGCTGCAGTTTCGAAGGTATCGATTCCACGGCCTGCTGCCTCACAGCCGATAAGCTTAACATCCTTATCTTCAATAAAGTTGTAGAAAGTTCCGATAGCGTTTGAACCACCGCCTACACAGGCAATAACAGCATCGGGAAGTCTTCCTTCCTTCTCAAGAATCTGTTCCTTGATCTCCTTTGATATTACAGACTGAAAATCTCTTACAATTGTGGGGAAAGGATGAGGTCCCATAACAGAACCAAGGCAGTAATGTGTATCATCTATTCTGCTGGTCCACTCTCTCATTGCCTCTGAAACGGCATCCTTAAGAGTTGCTGTTCCTGACTTTACAGGTACAACACTTGCTCCCAAAAGTCTCATTCTGTAAACATTAAGTGCCTGTCTTTTAGTGTCCTCTTCACCCATGAAAACAACACATTCCATTCCCATAAGTGCTGCAGCTGTAGCAGTTGCCACTCCGTGCTGACCTGCGCCTGTCTCTGCGATAAGCCTTGTCTTTCCCATTTTCTTGGCAAGAAGTGCCTGTCCAAGAACATTGTTTATCTTGTGAGAACCTGTGTGGTTGAGATCCTCTCTCTTAAGATAAATCTTTGCGCCACCGAGATCCTTAGTCATCTTCTCTGCATAGTAAAGCCTCGAAGGTCTTCCTGCATATTCGTTCAAAAGCTCCTGAAGCTCTCTGTTGAATTCAGGATCATTTTTATAATGATCATATGCTTTCTCCAGCTCTATAACCGCATTCATAAGTGTTTCCGGAATGTACTGACCACCATGAACTCCGAATCTTCCCTTTGGATTTGTCATTTTTCTCTCCTCATTACATAAATCTGTATGGTAACCTGTTTATAGTCTGTTTCTGACTATACCTACGAATCTCTCCATCTTGGCGGGATCCTTGACTTTGTCCGTTTCTATACCGGAGCTTACGTCAACGGCATAAGGTTTAATTTTTCTTAAAGCCTCATCCACATTGTCGCAGTTTAATCCTCCTGCAAGAAAAAACGGCTTATTGATATTGTCAGTTATACTCCAGTCAAATGTGCTTCCGCATCCTTTGCCGGCATCAAGTAAAACAAAATCCGCAGGACTTTCATTTACTTCATCAGCTATTTTTTTGTTTGTATTATCATCACTTCCAAACTGATATGCCTTTATTACGGGTGCGCCTGTCATCTCTTTAAGCTTTCCTATATACTCAGGGCTTTCACTTCCGTGGAGCTGTGCCACATCGATTATTCCGCTCTGCGCCAGGTCAGCTATACATTCAGGATCCTCGTCGACAAAAACACCAACCGCTAAAATTCCCGGATCAAGAACCGACTTTAACTCTGCCGCCTGCTCTTTTGTAACATTTCGCCTGCTCTTTTCCCAGAAAACAAAACCGATGTATTCCGGCTTTAATTCATTGGCCTTTTCAATATCTGAAGTTTTTGTAAGTCCGCACAGTTTTATCTTGGTCATCGGATTATTTAAATCCCTTCAGTTCTTTTAGTTTTGCTGTCTTATCATCTGACCGCATAAGAGTTTCTCCAACAAGCACAGCGCTAACTCCTATTTCCTCAAGTTTTCTAACGTCCTCTGCGCTCCTGACTCCGCTCTCTGAAACAAAAATTTTGTCTCCGGGTATCATCTGTCTGAGCCTTGCGCTGTTATTTGTATCAACAGAAAAATCCTTGAGGTTTCGGTTGTTAACACCGATTATTCTTGCACCTGTGTCGAGTGCTGCTTCTACCTCGCTCTCATCATGGGCTTCCACCAAAGCGGAAAGTCCAAGCTCATCACATATGTGGAGATACTCCGAAAGCTTTTCTTTTTCAAGGATTGAACAGATGAGAAGTACTGCGCCTGCACCAAGCTTTTTGGCTTCATATATCATGTACTCATCTACCGTAAAATCCTTACGAAGACACGGGATTGAAACCGTCTGTGTAATCTCCTCAAGATATCTGTCGCTTCCAAGAAACCACTTGGGTTCAGTCAGAACCGATATACAATCGGCTCCCGCTGTCTCATAATCCCTTGCAATATCTTTATATGGAAAATCAGGTGCTATAAGACCCTTGGATGGAGATGCCTTTTTACACTCGCATATAAATGAGATTTCATCCTTCTGCAAAGCCTTTTCGAAAGAAAAATCTCCCTTGGGAAGGTTCTCTGCCAGTCTTCTCATCTCCTGAAGTGATACCTTTTTTTCCGCCTCAAGAACTCTTTCTTTAGCATATTCTGCAATTGTCTGTAGTATATTTCCTGTAGATCCCTGCATGTTTTGTCCTTATCTGTTGCTAACTTCGATTATCTTTTCAAGTGTTTCATAAGCTTTGCCTGAATCGATGATTGTTGCCGCAAGCTTTACTCCGTCTGCAATACTGTCTGCCTTGCCTCCGATGTAAAGTGCTGCTCCGGCATTCATGAGAACCGCATCTCTCTTGGGTCCTTTTTCTCCCTTTAAGATATTCTTTGTAATCTCTGCGTTTTCCTCAGGTGTTCCGCCTGCAAGATCTTCCTTTTTGCATCTTGTAAGGCCGAAGTCCTCAGGCTTTATCGTATAGTTTTTGAACCATCCGTCTCTGATCTCAGCAACTGTAGTAGGAGCGCTCATTGAGATCTCATCAAGCTTATCCTGTCCGTATACAACCATTCCTCTCTTAACACCGAGGTTTACAAGAACCTGTGCAAGGGGATTTACAAGATACTCATCATAAACTCCAAGAAGCTGCATCTTGGGTGATCCGGGATTTGTAAGTGGTCCAAGGATATTGAATACTGTTCTGAATCCCAGCTCTTTTCTGATAGCTCCGACATATTTCATGGAGGTGTGATATTTCTGTGCAAAGAAGAAACACATTCCCGCTTCCTTCAGCAACTCAACACACTTATCAGGATCCTGCTGTATGTTAACTCCAAGTGCTTCAAGGCAGTCAGCCGTACCACTCTTGGAGGAAGCCGCTCTGTTTCCGTGCTTTGCAACCTTCATGCCGCCTGCTGCCGCAACGATTGCTGATGTGGTTGAGATATTGAAACTGCCTGCATTGTCACCGCCTGTTCCTACGATCTCAAATATATCCATGCCGGTTTCAACTTTGGTTGCATGATCTCTCATTGCTGCCGCACATCCGGCGATTTCTTCTGTTGTCTCGGCTCTTGCACTCTTTGTGGAAAGAGCTGCCAGGAATGCAGAGTTCTGAGTAGGTGTTGTCTCACCGCTCATAATCTCATTCATGCAGGCATAAGCCTCATCATAGGTTAAGTCCTCTTTGTTTACGATTTTTACAATTGCTTCTTTGATCATTTTCCTGTCTCCCTTCTGTACAATAAGATGTCATGCATTCTGCTTTGGGTAAGATAGTAAACAGGGATAAAGTCAGAACAAAGGATTTCGCCTGCGAAATCCTCGCTCGTGAGCGGTATTGCGAAACAATAAAAAAATCCCTGATAGAAAAGATACTATCTCTTCTATCAAGGACGAATGTGTTAGTTTATAAACGCTATCCGCGGTGCCACCTTGAATTCATGGTTTCCCATGCCCTTAGCAGGATACCAATATATCCCCGACAACTGACGTATGCCAACACGTTGCAGAATACTAAGTAAGAATTCCTATCTCACTTTTTCTCTGCACCCTCAGTGGTCCATTTGACAACTTGTTTCTAACCTTATCTCAGCAACACAGGCTCTCTGTATAGGCATCATTGCCTTTATCTCCGCTTCAACGGTTTAAACTATTAACTTGTAAAAGATGTTACAACTTTGACCTGGTGTTGTCAATATCATTTTTTATGCTTTTTGGGCTTTTGGGGCTTTTGCTTCTTAGCAACACTTATTCCGAATTTGCCTATCTTTTCCCCAAGAGTGAAGTATTCACCGTGAGAATAAGCAATCAGGTCCGCAGCTCCAAGATTGAATCTGCCCTTTTCATCCATGTATTTGTCATCAACAGTCACGCATAAAACCTCTGCAACAAACATATCGTGGCTTCCAAGTTCAAGAACATGCTGTACCTTACATTCAATGTTTACAGGGCTTTCCAGAATACCGGGTGCTGATATTTTCTGAGATACCTGAGGTGTAAGCTTCATCTTGGCAAACTTATCATAGTCCCTTCCGGATCTTACTCCGCACCAGTCGGTAGCCTTCATCAGCTTCCTGTTTGTAAGATTAACAACGAATTCACCTGTATCCTTAATGATATCGTATGAATATCTTTCTTTTCTCACTGATATTGACAGCATCGCCGGTGAACTGCAAACGTTCCCTGCCCATGCCACTGTTATTATATTGGGAACCTCGCCCTCTCTTCCGCAGCTAACCATAACTGCGGGTATAGGGTAAAGCATATTCCCGGGTCTCCAGATTTCCTTTGCCATAATTCTCCTTATCAATCCAAAATAGATTTTGAGAATACCATTATAACAATATTGAGGAGCATATTCATCCCCTTTATTACCGTCATTCCATAACCAATGCCCGGCATTTCGATTTACCTTTTCGGAATGATATGGCCATTGCCATCATCCTTGGTCTGTTCTGAATTTGATACTAATATTTAACCGCAGATCAGCACTAAAACATAGCTTTATTCAATTATCAATGTGCATTTTTAGGGTGTTTCTATACTTTTAACACCCACATCATCTAATCCATTTCTATTTCTTTTTTTCTAACTTAAGAGCAGTGCATTTACTCATCAGCAGATATTCAATATATTTTTTCAATATTTCCGGTAATGCCATACATGTTTTTAAACTCAAACAAATCCTCTGAATTTCTAATAAGCATAACCTCTTCAAATTCTCCGGTATGGACATTCTTAAATCCCGCAACCTGCTCACCATTGCAGATACTGGCCTTAATAACAGGAATCTTGTTTGCTGAATCCCAGGTTTTCGTTTGCTTAAGTTTTTTCTTAAAAAACATATAATTGCCTCCTGAAAAAACATATTTAGCCAACTGCTATCTTGATTCTATTCCTATACGTTTTGTCAATGCAACAGCTTTTCATCAGCTTCCAGTAGATCTGTAATGCCTCATAGCCAGGTGAAACAGGATAGTCATAATTACGAAAATCAAAGCCCCTGAAAGGGGTGTCACAAAAGCAGTCCACATGGGCCATCCGTAAAGCGGCTTATCCAATATCCATGAAACAGGCACGTGGAGTGTCAGAGCAAATGGCGCAATAACTGTAAACAGTGCCCTCATCGGAGCGGGATATATATCAATCGGATACTGGCAGGCACTTCGTCCGCCGTAGGTTATTGCATTTACAAGCTCAACTGATTTTACACTGAAAATACTGAAAATCGCCTCAATCATGAAAAGTCCCAGTATTAACAGGCAGCTCATGGCTATGGACTCAATAAGTATGAATACTTTGGTAAGAGTCCACGTAATTCCGGAAAGCCTGCTTCCCATAATAAGCGCTGCTATACCGACTGCGATACATGTAATTCTTCTGGGGTCAGTTCCCGAGCACATAACCTGGGTAAGTACGCCTCTTGGTCTTACCAGAAATGTATCCAGTTTTCCTGTCCTTACCATGGATGGAAAATCTCCGGTGATGCCCCTTCCAAACAGCTCTGTGAGATAGAAGGAGACCGACATCATTCCGAAAAAGAAATATAGATTGCCGCCGGACCACCCTTTAAGATTTTCAAATCTGTCCACAATAAGGATGACCACCATCATTTCGCCGCCCTCCATTACAAGCTGTGCGAGGGTCTGCATGATAAAGGAACTGGTGTATTGAAGGTGGCTTCTAAGAAGCATGCCTATTGATTTTATGTAAAGTCGTAATGTATTCATTATTCATTGCCATGTGATTGTTGTGTTAATAGTTACTTTATCCGCCCTGTACTATCATACGTTTTCGGTTTGCATTCCACATGACTACTCCAAGCCATATGAGAGTGACCACCCAGAATGCCTGCACAGCATATATTCTAAGTGCATCAGCCGGAACGTATTCTCCGGTATATAGTCTGATTGGTGCATCAAGAAGCTGCGCATAGGGGAAAAGCGTAATAACCTTTTGCCAGCTTTCAGGGAAAAGTGTAAGCGGTAAAAGATTTCCTGACATAATCATCATCAAAAGGTTAAGAAGAGCTGCAATTCCTCGTGGATCTAAGCTTTTCATGGTAAATGCCACAGAAATATTTTCAAGAGCACATACACACAAAAATCCAAGCACAAACGCAGGAACACATAGGGCAAATCCAAGCGGGGATACCGGCAAACTTATCCCCCACCCTTTCGGAAGAAGAAAAGCCATTGTAAGCATCGGGACTGCTCGCATAACACTGCCCATAAGCTTCTGCGCTGCAATTCTTGCATAGTAAAAAGCGTACATATTTACCGGCCTGCACAGATCATATGAAATGTCCCCCGACTTTATCTTGTCTGTAAGCTCAGTGTCAGTAGCAAACATCATTCGAAAGAAAGCCTGCTGAAGCCAGACATAGGTTGCAATGTTTTCAATTGGAACAGACTGTGTTTTTCCAGCATAGAGTGCTCTGTACAGTGCCACAAGAACAATCCCGAAAAACATCTGGCAAAATATTCCACCAATCATTGCTCCGCGGTATTGAAGCTCCATGCGAAGGCGCATTTTAAAAACGGTTAAGTATGACATATTTATCCTCGAGTAAAAAACCACACAAGGTGCGATTCTCATGATTATGAATTAACTTATAAATCCAATTCCTTATACATTGCTGCTATCATATGATCCGTGTTCTCCGGCTGCAGCATAAGCTCACTGATATTTCCTGCATCCTGCAGAATCGACAAAAGCTTTGCTGTAGGAAGCTTAGAAGGTTTATAGCTAAGCACTATTCCATCTTCACCTTTCTGCCATTCCACGCCTTCAGGAAGCTTTAAGTTCGGATATTCACTGCTGAATTTCACATGGACATTACGCACTGTATCGTAACGCTCAAGAAGGTCGGATAGTTTCCCATCAAAAAGCTTCTTGCCATGTCCCAGAACCATTACTCTGGAGCATAATGCTTCTATATCCTCCATATCGTGGGTTGTAAGCATGATGGTCGTACCATGCTCTCTGTTTTCCCATTTAAGAAACTCGCGAAGAGAAAGCTTACTTACCGCATCAAGACCAATTGTGGGCTCATCAAGGAACAAAAGCTCCGGTCTGTGGAGAAGTGATCCACATAGTTCAGCTCTCATTCTCTGTCCAAGGCTCGTAAGACGCAGCGGAGTTCTCATGATAGGTTCCAGTTGGAGTGCTTCAGTTAGCTCCTTTAACCTTTCTTCATAATCTTTCTGTGGAATCCTGTAGATATCCTTTAGAAGGTTGTAGCTGTCAATTATCGGAACATCCCACCACAGCTGGCTTCGCTGTCCAAATACAACTCCGATGTTCTTAACGTGCTTTTTCCTCTCTTTCCAGGGAACAATTCCGCCAACCTTAACTTCACCTCCATCGGGAGTCAGGATTCCTGAAAGTATCTTAACTGTGGTTGATTTTCCTGCTCCGTTTGGACCGATATATCCAACAAGCTCTCCCTTTTCAACGGAGAACGAAACTCCTTTAAGGGCATTGACAGTTTCCTTCTCTCTTAGGAGTTTTCCTTTTTCACGTTTCTTTTTTACTACAAAATCTTTCTTCAGGCTGTTTACTTCGATATAACTCATAGATGTGTTCCCTCAAATCAGACATTTTTCTTATATCACCAAATCGATAGTGAGTTTATTTTGTATGACATCTTGAATCAATGATTCAAGATGCAAGCAAATAGGCCATTCCAGAGCGACTTCGTCGCGGGCTTATTTGCCACTTGTATCACTTTCTCACGAAATCCGCAGCTGGTGCGGATTTCTGTAATTCAGTTCAAGAAGTCATACTCATCCATTCTGTATTCTTCCAAATTCACTTTTCCATTTACTACCTCGACTCCTTCACTCTCCAGAATCTGCGCTTGTTTCCAGGCCCCTCCGAAGGCATACTTACCGGCAAGCTCACCCTTGGAATTCACAACCCGGTGGCAAGGGATTGTGCCCGGATCGGGATTTTTATGCAGAGCATTTCCAACAGTTCTGGCCATTTTTCTGTCACCGGCCATTTCAGCCACATCTGCGTAGGTAGCAACTTTGCCCCTGGGAATTCTCTTAACTGCTTCATAGATTCTTTTTGTGGGAGAATCGGTAACAAGATCATAGCTCTCCGCAACCATTCTTTTTATTACATCATCAGGTATAGATCCGTCTCTCGTTTTCATAAAAACTCTCCGAATGTTGAAAACCTGTTCATTTTTCTCTAGGAATTACATATTTCTATTATAGATAGGCATTACATACTTTTTGTTTCCGCCAATCACTATTATAGCAGCGACAGCACTAAGAAGCATAAATGTTAACAGAACCAATCTCTCATCAATTACCGTTGTAAGAGCACCTGAAATAAGTTCAGCAATCAGGCTGCCGGCGGTACATAACACCTGAAAAGCCCCATTAAATCTGCCCTTCTTTTCATCAGGGACATAACTTTGGGTTGAAGAAATCCTTATGGTGTAGCTGGTTACGCCTCCTACCCCAACGCAAAACGCAAGGGCCATTGCCACTTTTACCGGAACATACAGATATAATCCCTCAAAAATGCCCATCATTACATAGACAAACAAGGCTATATAAAACTTATACCTTGCGGGCATTTTCTTTTTGTAATGGAAGAATCCCCCAAGGCCTCTTCCCACAAAAGCCGCTCCATAAATGAGCATAAACAGATACTCACCATTATCAAAATTTGCCTTGAAATACGGCAGACATATTACATTTGATGCACTGCCTGACATTGTGCTGAACAGAAAAAATACTGCTATTGCAAGTAAGCCTTTTTCCGAAGTCAGGTAAATAAAGCCTTCCTTTATATCAAGGAGCATTCTCTGAATGTGTCCCAAATCTTCATTTTCTATGCTCTTTTTCTGTTTATCAATATACTGCTCCTTAGCCTGTATCTGCGTTTCCAATACCGCTGCTATGAAAAAGCAGACTCCGTTAAAAATCATCAGAGGGCCCATGCCCACGAGATTATAAAGAAAAGTTGCAACCGGCACCATAAACACTGCACAGGTTTCAAGTATACTGGCTATTGAATATGCCTTCTGATAATTTCCCTCTGTAATAAGAAGTGGGTAAAGACTCTCATAAGCCACCATGTAAATACTGCTTATTGTTCCTATTGTCAGCGTAAACAACGCAAATACAGGGAAACTAAACCACCCTCTCATTAACGCCGCCGCAACTATCACATACAATACACTCATGGTAAAGTCCAGAGTGTAAATCATCTTTTTTCTTGAAAATCTGTCAAGGATTGCACCTGAAATGATAGGCATTATCAGCTGCGGAACTGTATAAGTCATAAGATATATGGCATAGAGCATTGTTGAGCCTGTGTAATCAAGTATCATAAGGCTCATGGCAAAGCCGGCCATATTATTTCCAAGCATAGATACCACACTGCCCAGAGTTATTATGGTAAAATCCCTGGTCCAGAGCGGCTTCTTTGTTATTGTTTCGTTTTCCATTATTATGTCCTCCTAATGGTCCCCCGGGACGGGGTTTGTGGTCCATTAAAATCTGTTCTCAAAAAAACTGAAAAAAATGAACCGCTAACCCCGTCCCCCTGGTTCATAGCTCTCTGACTATTTTCCCATACCCAATATTTAAGCTTACGTCTATATTTTTAACCCCAGACAGGCCAAGTTCTTTATAGCCCCACAATGCCAGCATCTCCTGTGCTGTTGCTTTCCTGATATGCATGACTTCTTCTCCAAATCTTAACAACGCTTATATAGGTCTGATATGTCATCTTTTCCTAGGCATTTCTTCATCTGGTTGCTGTTTACCTGCCTCGTACGGTAGAAAGCTCAGGGCTACTGTATGCTGCTGGTGGCAACTTTGTTATTCTTTATTGTCAAACCATTTAGGAACTTTGTGGGACAATCTCACAAGACTACCATCTTTGTAAATTGCAAATCTTCTAAAATCTTCTGTGTTATCATATACCGCAACAAGATTACAAAAGGAGTCCTTGGATAAAAAATCCAGGGAGTCTTTTTATTGCTACTTTATGCTATTGCTTTAGTTCTTTTGCCAATT
>CAMVLM010000053.1 GCA_947168335.1 uncultured Butyrivibrio sp.
TGATGGGAGAGGATCGTATGTCTGATTATAAAGAGTTATTAAAAATAAAAGGTAATGTGATCAATATCCAGCATTATTGCTATCATGACGGCCCCGGTGTAAGAACTACGGTTTTTGTAAAAGGGTGTTCGCTCAGATGCAAATGGTGCGGAAATCCCGAGAGTATATGCCTCACAAGAGAGCTGGCTTATGACAAAAAGGATTGCATGGGCTGCAAGGCATGTGGAAGATGCTTACAGGCACCATTCCCGAAAGGGTTCGCAACTCTGGATGAGAAAAGTGGAAAGGTCAAAGTGGACCTTGGTATTAAATCCGAAATTCCTGACGAAGTAATAAAGCTTTGTCCTACCGAAGCGGTTTTTTACTATGGAAAGGAATATACGGTTGAAGAAGTTATAGATGAAGTTGATCAGGATGCCATTTATTACAGTAAAAATAACGGAGGGCTGACAATCAGTGGCGGAGAGCCACTGTTACAGCCTGAGTTTTCCGCAGCATTATATCAGCTGGCTCACAAACATGGATATTCAACTGCTATAGAGACGGCGCTGAATGTTAAATGGGAAGCTGCCCGCAAGGTTTTGACCCACGTTGACACTGTAATACATGACATAAAAATGATCGATGCGGCAAAGCATAAAGAATGGACAGGAGTAGATAATGCACTTATTCTGGCAAACGCGAAAAAGGCATATGAAGCATTCCCGGAAAAGAAATTCATAGTCAGAACGCCGCTTATTCCGGGAGTTAATGATAGCGAAGAAGATATTGATCAGATACTTGGTTTTATCTTACCTCATCAGAATGTAATAAAGTACGAGCTGATGCCGTATCACAGGCTGGGCACTGGTAAATATGACATTCTCGGTAAGGAATATCAACTGGATGATATCGGAAGTATAGATGATGAAAAGCTCAGATTGCTTAGAAACAAGATAAATGAAGCTTTTATCAATAGAGATGCTATTCAGGATGAACACAAAAACATCGCAGTATAAAAAGGAGGCAAAAATGAGTGGTTCAGCGGCTATCAAAGTTGATAGTAAGAAGTTACAGGAACTGAAGGATCAGGTTGTTAATCGCAAACAGAAGATTGATTTTGAAAGACTCGAGTTTGCAAAAAAGGTGTATGAAGAATATGCGGATTATTCACCGATTATTCTCAGAGCAAAGTTTTTTGAATATCTTTTGGATCATAAAAAGATTTATATCGATGATAACCTTATCGTCGGAAATCTGGCAGGAGAGCCCGGTGCATTCTACATCTATCCCGAGTGGAGAGCTGACTGGTTAAAGGACGAAAACAGATTTGAAATCGATCCCAAAGATCAGGAACTTGTAGATTATACCTATGATTATTGGAAGACAAGAGGACTTGGTCCCAGGGAAGATGAGCTTTCAGAGAAGATTCTTGGTATCAATTACAGTGATTATATAAAGGCCGGAGTATTCTCCGACAGAACAGATGCTCCTTCAGGTGTTAGTATTTCAAACTATGAGAGAGCAGTAAAATATGGACTTAAAGCCATCGTAGAAGAGGCAGAGGAAAAATATAAAGAGTTAGATGTAAACCTTGATAACAAAGATAAATTTGATTTTTATGAGTCAGTAATCATTGAAACCAATGCAGTTATCAGATATGCAAAGAGATACGCAACTTTAGCAAGGGAGCTTGCTACAACAGAAAAGGATCCTGATAAGAAAGCAAATCTGCTGGAAATCGCTGACGTAACGTCAAAGGTTCCGGAGCAGCCCGCAACAACTTTCAGAGAAGCACTTCAGTCTCATTATTTTGTACATCTTGCAATTGAGCTTGAGCAGGTTGGATGCGGAGTTTCCCAGGGATTCCTTGGACAGGAACTTGAGCCTTATTATCAGCACGATTTAAAGGAAGGCATCATAGATGAAGAACAGGCTACATTCCTTTTGGAGAACTTCTTCATAAAGCTCAATGACATCAGTTATTACTATGGACAGAGAATGGATGTCAGCAATTCAGGTGATACAGCACAGACTATTTCACTTGGTGGTTATACTCCTGATGGAAGAGATGCTACTGCTACAGTTGATTATCTTATCCTGGATGCACAGCATGAAGTAAGACTTCCTCAGCCGCCGCTTGCGCTTATCTATCACGATAAGTTAAAGCCCGAGTTTGTAAACAAGGCATTTGAGCTTGTTCGTACCGGTATCGGAATGCCACAGTTTATGAACGCAAATGTACTGATACAGAGAAGTCTGGATGCATACAGCAGATATGGTGCAACCATAGAAGATGCGAGAAGAAGCTGTGTATATGGATGTGTATCAACAGCGATACCCGGAAAGACAGCATATCTTATGGAATCAGGCTACAACATCATTAAAGGTCTTGAGCTTGTAATAAACAATGGTACAGATCCTCTGACAGGATTAAAGGTAGGTCTTGAAACCGGTGATTTCACAAAGTTCGAGACATTTGAAGATGTTTATGATGCATTTGTTAAGCAGACTGAGAGAAACGTAGCACTTGCTCATAGAACAAGTGAGATCTATCAGTACAACTGCAGTAAATTCCTTCAGTTGCCATTCAGATCAGCACTTACAGACGGATGCCTTGAGAGAGGTGTTGATATGTGGAACGATGGTGCGGATTTTGCATCGACAGCACTTATTTTCAACACAGGTATTGATACAGCAAACTCACTTGCAGCGATCAAGAAGGTAGTATTCGAAGACAAGGCAGCTTCTCTTGCAGAACTTAAGGAAGCTCTTGATAACAACTTTGAGGGATTTGAGATCCTTCAGAAACTCCTTCAGAGAGCGCCCAAGCATGGCAATAATGATGAATATGTAGAGGAGATTGCAAGAAGAGTTTATAAGACAGTATTTGATTCTTTCCAGAAAGCAGGCGGCAACTACTTTGGAAAATATGGTAAGCCGGATGCATATTCAAAGACAGGCTACAACTACTATGGTCAGTTATCAGGTGCTACACCTAACGGAAGAAAGGCTAAGACAGCATTTACAGACGGTAGTGTATCGGCAACACCCGGAACTGATGTTAAGGGACCCACAGTACTGGTATCTTCTGCAGCAGGAGCACTTGACACAATAGCATTTAATTCAGGTCACTTGAATGTCAAGCTTAATCCTGCACAGTTCAAGGATGAGGCCGGTAATCAGGCACTGCTTTCACTTATCAAAGGATACTTTGATCAGAACGGTAACCACATTCAGTTTAACTGCGTGGATGCAAAGGTACTTAGGGATGCAAAGGAAAATCCTGATAAGCACAGAGACCTGGTAGTAAGAGTGGCCGGATTCAGCGCATTCTTTACAAGATTACATCCCGGTGTTCAGGATGAGATCATTGCCAGAACAGAACATGACTTGGTAGGTTGACTTAAAAAGGAGGAAAAGATGGGGACAAAACAGTTATTCACAGTTGATGAAGAAAGACTTGGCAAGCTAAAACAGCAGGTTGTCAATTTGAAGCAGACAATTGATTTTGAACGAATTGAGTTCCAGAAGGTTGTTTATGAGAAATACAGAGATTTCTCTCCTGCAATCTTAAGAGCAAGATTCTTCGAGTATCTGCTTGATCACAAGACAATCTACATTGATGACAACCTTTTGGTTGGTAGTATCGGTAAGGAAGTCGGAGCATTTTATATTTATCCCGAGTGGAATCCGGACTGGCTTGTTGAGGAGGACAAGTTTGATATTCCGGAGGACAAGAAGGAAATCGTAAAAGAGACATATGCTTACTGGAAGGATAGAAGCCTGTTCCACAGAATAGCAGATATTGCTGAGAAAAAGTGGGGTGTAGATGAGTTTGATTACGTAAAGGCTGGTGTATTCCAGGAAGCAGGACTGGCACCTTCAGGTGTAAGTAACTCAAATTATGAGAGAGTTATTACAAAGGGTCTTCAGTCAATAATCGATGAAGCAAAGGAGCGCTATGCTGCTCTTGATATCAAGGAAGAGAACAGGGATAAGTTTGATTTCTATGAGGCAGTAATAATCGAGACAGAAGCTATTATCAGATATGCTGAGAGATACAGCAAACTTGCGAAGGAACTCGCTGCAAAGGAGTCTGATGAAGCAAGAAAAGCTGAGCTTCTTGAGATTGCTGAGGTAACAAGCAAGGTTCCGAGAAATCCTGCAACAAGCTTCAGAGAGGCACTTCAGTCACACTTCTTTGCACACCTTGCTTCAGAAATTGAGCAGGTAGGATGTGGTGTATCCCAGGGTTATCTTGGACAGGCACTTGAACCCTTCTATCAGAAGGATATTAAGAGTGGTGATATCACAAAAGAGCAGGCATTGTACTTACTTGAGAATTTCTTCATCAAGCTCAATGATGTCAACTACTATTATGGACAGAGCATGGATATAGGTAACTCAGGTGATACAGCTCAGACTATAAATGTGGGTGGCCTTACACCGGATGGACGCGATGCAACAGGTGAAGTTGATTATCTCATTCTTGAAGCACAGCAGCATCTGCAGCTTCCTCAGCCTCCGCTGGCTCTTATCTATCATGATAAGCTCAAGCCCGAGTTTGTAAGCAAGGCTTATGATGTTGTCCGTACAGGTGTAGGAATGCCTCAGTTCATGAACGCAAATGTTCTTATTGAGAGAAGTCTTGATGCATACAGCAGGTATGGTGCAACAATTGAGGATGCCCGCAGATCAGCAGTTTATGGCTGCGTATCTACAGCAATACCTAACAAGACAGCTTATCTGATGCAGGCAAGCTACAACCTTTCAAAGGGAGTTGAACTTGTAATCAACAACGGTGTAGATCCTCTTACCGGTCTTGATGTCGGTGAGCATACAGGAGATTTCACAAAGTTTGAGAGCTTCGATGAAGTCTTGGATGCTTACATAAAGCAGAATGCAAAGCTTATTAGAATAAACAAGAACATTGGTGATATTTATCACCTGCTTGTAAGCAAGCAGTTCCCGCTTCCTTTCAGATCAGCTATTACAGATGGCTGCCTTGAGAGAGGAAAAGACCTTTGGAACGACGGAGCTGAATTTGTTGCAACAGCTTATGTTGTTAACTGCGGTATTGATGCGGCTAACTCACTTGCAGCAATCAAGAAGATTGTATTTGATGATAAGACAGCAACTCTTGAACAGCTCAGAAATGCACTTTTAGCTGACTTTGAAGGATATGAGATTCTCCAGAAACAGCTTCAGAAGGCTCCTAAGCATGGAAACAATGATGAATATGTAGAGTCAATCGTTAGAAGAATTTACAGCTCAACATATCAGATCCTTCAGGAGACCGGTAACTACTTCGGTAAACAGATTAAGCCCGATGCATATTCCAAGAGTGCTCATAACTACTTCGGTATCCTTACAGGAGCATTACCGAACGGCAGAAAAGCAAAGCAGACACTTACAGATGGTAGTGTATCTGCAACTCCCGGAACAGATGTCAACGGACCTACAGTACTTGTATCTTCAGCAGCAACCGGAATTGATACTGTAGCCTATAACAGTGCTCATCTTAATGTTAAGATCAATCCGGCTCAGTTTAAGGATGTTGAAGGAAATGCAGCATTATCTGCTCTTATCAAAGGCTATTTTGATCAGGGTGGTAATCATATTCAGTTTAACTGCGTGGATGCAGAGGTTCTTAAGGATGCACGTATTCATCCCGAAAACCATGCAGACCTTGTAGTCAGAGTAGCAGGTTTCAGCGCGTTCTTCACGAGATTACATCCCGGAGTACAGGATGAGATCATTGCAAGAACAGAGCATGACCTGGCTGTATAATCAGTCAAAAAGATTTCCGGGTTCCATGTGAATCCGGAAATCTTTGATATAAATAAAGAAATAAGAGGAGATGAAAAAATGACAGTAGTAAACGAGAAAGAGAACAGGAAGGGTGTAATTTACGGAGTTTTGGTAGCGGTGCTTGGAATTATCCTTGCAGCAGGAACCGAATTTGTATTTCACGGATGCGGTGTGCATGATGATGGAAACTATGGCAGGTGCCATTATGCACAGCACGTGATCGTTGCCTTTGGAATATTAGTGGCTATCAGCGCTTTGGTATCAGTTTTCATTAAGACTAAAGAAGCATTGGTTGCAGTATCTATTATCACAAGCGTGGAAGCCGTTATTGCTATACTTGTACCCGGTATAATTGTTCCGCTCTGCATGATGGAAACAATGCGTTGCAATACATTGATGAGACCTTTTGCAACAATAGTCAGCGCTATTATCCTTATTGTATCTGTCGGAAACCTTGCACTTATTAAATTCAGGAAGGACTGATCGTGTATGTCTGCAGATGGATTCATCACATTAAAACAGCTATACAGAAAACCTGTGCGCACGTTGGGGTTGATATTACTGGGTGTGATATTGTCGTTGTCAATCATTGGCGGAACGCTTATTATATCGGGACTACGGAGTGGACTGGATTCCCTGGAGGACAGACTGGGAGCAGATATTATGGTAGTTCCGGTCGAGCTTCGGTCAAAGGCCGGCTTTAATACAGATATTTTGCAGGGTAATAAAGGTTATTACTATGTGGAGAGGGATTATCTGAACAGTCTTTACAATGGCGGCATAAAGGGTATCGGTCAGATTTCAGAACAATACTATTTTGCTACAGCCAGTGCAGACTGCTGTACAGCTCCCATGCATCTGATATCGTATGATCCAAAGACGGATTTTACGATTAAGCCCTGGATTGAAGTTTCGTATAAAGACGAGCTTAAGGATTGCGAGATCGTAATCGGATATGATATTAACCTGGAGCCTGGAGATGTACTTTATTTCTTTGGAGTGCCCTGCACGGTAGCTGCACGCATGGAGCAGACCGGAACATATCTTGATACGGCAGTGTATACAACACAGTCGACCATTGAGGCGCTTATCAAGAATGCCATTGATAATAATCTTCCTGCATATACAGGAACAACAGCACCGTCAACACATGTATCCAGTGTGCTTATTAACGTTGCGGATGGATATTCAATTGATGAAGTTCTGCAGGCTATAAATGAAAACATAGATGAAGTCTATGCAGTAAAATCCAAGAGTCTTATCACGAATGTGGCAGAGGGACTTACAAGTGTATCAGGCATAATCAGTACCCTGATCATTGTAATCTGGATTCTTTCCATCAGTGTTATGGCTGTTGCGTTCGTAATGATAGTTAATGAGAGAAAAAAGGAGTTTGCGATTATCAGAGTAACCGGAGCTTCAGAAAAAATGATGCAGAAAATGATCAAAAAGGAAGCTTTTATAGTGAGCGCAGTAGGTAGTATTCTGGGAGCTGTTTTGGGAATATCAGTAGTTTCACTATTCTCGGAGAGTATTGAAAACTATCTGGATTTACCATTCCTTCTTCCTTCGCCTGCAAATCTGCTTGGCATATTTATTCTGGCTATTGCTGCTGCTACAATTTCCGGTTCAATTGCTGCTTCTTTCGCAGTATACAGGATAAGCAGACTTGATCCTGCGCTTATTTTACAGGAGGATAATTAAGTGATTTTACATGCTGAATCTGTTAGCAAAGAGTATAAAAAGAGACGTAAAAATCAGAAGCCTGATGCTGCACTTAAGCAGACAGATTTTGTGCTTGAAGAAGGCGCTCTGACGATTCTCAGGGGGGCTTCCGGCAGCGGAAAGACCACACTGCTTAATATCCTTGCAGGACTGCTTAATCCAAGTGAAGGACATGTTTTTCTTGATGACACTGACATTTACGCTTTGAGTGACGAAGACAGGTCACGTTTTCGCAACCAGTACTTTGGAATAATACCGCAAGGACAGACGCTGTTAAGTTGTCTGACTGTATTTGAAAACGTACTTTTGCCGTATACCTTGTATGGGGAGAAGGTTACAGCTGAAATAAAGGAAAATGCCTTGTCACTCTTAAAGCGTTTAGGTATAGATGACTTGAAAGACAATTTGCCATCAGAGCTTTCCGGTGGAGAGAGGAGACGAGTGGCAGTAGCAAGAGCACTTGTTAAAAATCCCAAGATAGTACTGGCTGACGAGCCAACGGGGGATCTGGATGAGAAAAACACAGAGATAATCCTTAATCTGTTTGAGGAATACAAGAAAAACGGAAGTGCTGTTTTGATGGTAACTCATGAAAAAGATATAGACCATTATGCGGATAACTTGTACAGAATGGACACCGGAGAAATATTCAGGAGTGTCAGTTTAAGAAAGAGGGCATAAGAAAAGGGGCTGAAAAATGAAAATCATTTTTCAGCCCCTTGTTTTTACATAAGATTATCTTTTTGAGATATAGAAATGATAATCTCCATAGTAATTGCCCTGTTTGTCTCTTACCATAATATGTATGAATTTATCGCCCTTAAGCTTTTTAGAACCCTTCTGTTTATAAAGAGTAGGCTCAGAAGAGGAGTATGCATTATCCTGCTTGGGATCCGGCTTACCTGCTTTATATTTGGGATTAACAACCCATTGGAGCGTGTAGCTTTTCTTGGATGTATAAACAGTAGTCTCATTAGGACTGGCAATTTTGTTGGTAACATCTTTACCATTTATCTTTACTTGTTTGTATGGACAATCCTTTACAACAACATATTTCTGTTTTGCAGTAATGGTCTTTCCACCTTTTCTTAATTTGTATGTAAGGATACATGTACCGGGAGCAACGGCGTTGTAGTTGATTCCGGAAGGGTTAGTGGAAGACTTGGGAACATAAATAATATTGTTGTTTGAAGACTTTACAGATCTCAAATATTGTCTGTCATTTCCAATGCGAAGGAGTTTACCTGCATTGGTACGGCAGAAACAATATGCGGTCGGATAAGTGATGGTAGAAGATTTTGCATCAGTTTTAACCGGAACGCTGATGAATAGAGATGCTGCCATAGTAAGAATGAGTAATGGTGACAATTTTCTTTTGATTTTTTCAAACATTTTTCAATCCCCCTTCGAAGTGATTTAAGAACACTATATTAAGTATACGCCATGTATTTGTTTGAATACAATTATTTTCTATATCCTCAATCTGGTATTATTAAAATATCGCAATCTGAACATTTCTGTATTACCAAAAATAAGTTATATTCTTTGTCAAGACAAAGCGATAAAGGGGTAAATAATTCATGAAAGTTGCAGGAATAAACGATCTTTCCGGGTTTGGGAAGTGTTCATTGGTTGCCGATATGACTGTTCTGTCAGCAATGGGGATTCAGTGTTGTCCCATTCCTACTGCAGTGTTAAGTGCTCAGACCGGATATCCGTCTTTTTATTCAAAGGATCTTACCGGAATAATACCTGAATATACCAGAGAGTGGGAAAAACAGGCAGAAAACTTTGACGGAATAATTACAGGGTTCATGATGAGCAGTGTGCAGGCAAGAAATAGTCTGGAGTTTATAAAAAAGTTCAAAACAGACTCCAATAAAGTCCTGGTGGATCCGGTCATGGGTGATGATGGAAGAACATATAAAAACTTCTCGAATGAGCTGCTGGAGACCATACGTGAGATGGTAAAAGAGGCAGATATGATCACACCAAATCTGACGGAACTGATACTTCTTGCAGGAGAAAAACCGGAAAAAGTAATGAAACTACAAGGCGCTGAACTGTTAGATGAGATTTTTAAGCTTTCTATGGCAGTAGGAGGAGATCGGGGAAAAACAGTAGCGGTCACAGGCATACCTGATCAGGAGAATGGAGGCGTGGGCAATTTCATTCTGGAAAATGGTCAAAAGAAGATCATTCATTCAGGAAGTAACGGAGTTCATTATTCAGGAACCGGAGATCTGTTTGCAGCAGTATTCCTAGGAGCAAGTATTCTTGGTAAAAGTGCTTTTGAGGCTGCGGATCTGGCAAGTCGTTTTATATATGCTTCTGTAATGGATACTCCTGGTGATATATCACCTAATGCCGGAGTTGAATATGAAAAAAATCTAAAAATGCTAATGGTATGACTACAAAAAGAAAGTGGGGAAAAGAAAATGAAATTTAGAGACAACAAGATTTACAACTTAGCACTTACCGGAATATTTGCTGCCCTGATAACGATATTTACGGCATATATTGGACATTTTCCGGTTGGAGTAAACGGCGGATATGTACATTTCGGTGACGGACTTATATATCTTGCGGCAACTATGCTGCCGATGCCTTATGCAATGGCTGCAGGTGCCATAGGAGGAGGTATAGCCGATCTTCTGACAGCACCCGCATGGACACTTGCAACAGTTATAATCAAAGCGCTTCTGGTAATTCCGTTTACCAGTAAAGGAGATACCATTTTAAACAAGAGAAACCTTGCTGCACCGATAATCGCTTACTTCATTTCACACACCGGTTATTTTATTGCTGAAGCTATTATGTTTGGAGTGCAGGCAGCGTTCTTCTCGGGCCTGACAGGTGGTCTGGTACAATCAGGCGGCAGTATGGTATTCTTCCTGTTACTTGGACAGACTTTGGACAAAGTACATTTCAAATCAAAGGTGGTGGCAACTAATGGCTGATATAATCTACACTTACAAAGATTCGGTTTATGCCAATATTACAAATAAGTGTAATTGCAGATGTACCTTCTGTATCAGGTTTGTAAAGGATGGAGTCGGTAATGCAGATACCTTATGGCATCAGGAGAATCCGTCTTTGGAAAAGGTTCTGGATGCTATAAAAGATTTCGATTTTACAGGCTATAAAGAACTGGTTTTTTGCGGATATGGAGAACCAACCTGCCAGTTGGATATTCTTCTTGAAGCTGCGGCTTACGCAAAGCGTGAAAAGGGATTAAAGACAAGATTAAATACAAACGGCCAGGGGTCAGCAGAAAACGGACATGATATAGTGCCAGAGCTGGCAAAGGTTATAGATAGCGTGTCAGTCAGCCTGAATGCACCGTCAAAGCGGGAATATGAGGAAGTAACAAGACCACTGTTTGATAACGGCTTTGAAAACATGATTGATTTTACTCAAAGATGCAGAGAAGTTATCGGAGATGTAAGGTGGTCGATAGTAGATGTTCTTCCTGAAGAGGAAAAAGAAAGATGCATTGCACTTTCAAAAGAGCATGATATTCCCCTGAGGATCAGAAAATTCAGCAATAACTAATTTACGTTTATGATTACGAACTCTGATTTGGTGCCGGTCTTAAAGTCTAATGCCCAATCCGATATTCCGGAGGTCACTATAAAATCAGTATTGTTTATTCGTTCATAACCATATGTTTTATCATTCACACCGGACAGCTCGCCAACATATTTTATGGCAAGAAGCTGTCCGCCGTGTGTATGGCCGGAAAGAACCAGATCTGCGGAGCTTACGCTCTCGTTTTCATAATCAGTTGGCTCATGATCAATGACGATTATGTAATTATTTTTATCAACATCTTTCAGTAATTCCGAAATATCTTCTCTGCTTTCAGTAGAGAAGTCTTTCCTGCCGACTATACACAGATTTTCCACGTTAATGATTTCATCTTCCAGAATGTTCACATTATTCTTTTTGAATTCATTTTCCAAATCTTCTACAGTAAAATCTCTTCCGTTGAAAGTGTGCTTGTCATGATTGCCATAGGCAAAGAAAACACCATATTTAAGGTTCATATCGCCCAGAGCTTCGCAGGCTCTGACCATATCTTTTTTTCTTGAATCATTATCAACGTAATCACCTGAAATAATGAGCATATCGGGATTGCAGGCTTCAATCTTTTTTAGTTCTTCTGCAAATTTCTCTCCGTCGAAAGTAGTACCCAGATGAGAATCTGCGATCATGGCTATACGCAGCCCACTGATATTTTTTTCGGAAGTCAGATTATATTCAGTTTTCCATATATTGTGGCAAAGAAAATAAGCACATGAAAGATAGATAAATGATACAGACAAAGCTATCCAGCCCTGCCAGTAAACGGTGGATTTTTTATCGCTTTTTTTCTGAATTAAGCGAATTATCAGACCGGACAGGAGAAAGAAAGCAGTCACATATATAAGTATGGTAATTGCATTAACAAACCCCAGAAGAACTGCGAACCCAAGGAAAGACAGTATCAGAATAAGAGCAGAGAAAAGCCTTTTGAACTTTAGCCTGCTTATAAGTGAAAATCTGCTCAATGCGTTTATAAGATAAACAATACCGATTATACTTGCCAGAATTGTTACTCCGAATATCACAAACCACATAAAATTCCTCCGTATTTTTATTATTATAATACGAATTTTTAAAGACGGGCGCTGGAAAAAACACTATAATAAATAGTATCATGTACGTTAATCACTAAAATAGGTTGGAGGAACAGAATATGAAATGTATTTTTAAACTGGCAGTCTATTTATTGGCATTTTTCGGTGCATTATGTCTATACGAGATGGTGAGCAGAGAATTAACTCCTCAGGATGACCTGATTCTTTCTAAAGAGGACTGATATTTCATATAAGATCAGATTTTTGGAAGAATAGGAAAGGATAAAATTATGGAAGATTACTGTGGCAATTGTGGTGCGCAGCTGGGTGAAAAGGATAAGTTTTGCCCATATTGCGGGACCAGACGCGGAGAGGGAGCGTTTACGCCGCTTTTTAATCCCGTTACATGTATATATGGCCCGCCGGTAAAAGTACAGTATAAATGTAATTCCTGTGGCAATGAGTGGACGGCTCATGCGCTGGGCGGTGACGATAGCAAGTACTGCCCTGAATGCGGCAAAAAACCGATCACAAAGATTAGTGAAGAATATGGAGTGTTTTAAGATTACTCCCTAAGTCAGCCCAATGGACGTTTTTGTTCATTGGGCTTTGTATAATATACAAATTGGGATAACAACCGGAGAAAAAATGTATCATCCAATAAAAGAACAAAATATGAGACAGCTTGCGGAGTATCAGAGGCACCTTTGGACCGAGCCGCAGCTTACATTTTTATTTTTCGAACTTACAGACAGATGTAACCTTAATTGTATTCATTGTGGGAGCAGATGTCTTAATTCCAACGACACATATCTCGCTTTCAGCGTGATAGAAAAAACGCTTGCTGAAGTGTCAGAAAGATATGCTTCAGAGAACATAATGATATGTGTTACCGGTGGGGAGCCAATGTTGCATCCGGATTTTCTAAAAGTGATTCTTAAGGCTCACAGATATGGTTTTCCGGTTGGAATAACCACAAATGGAACGCTTATAGATGACAACATGGCTCAAAAGCTTGTAAAAGCCGGATTAGATACAGTAGCAATAAGTATTGACGGATTAGAAGCTGAACATGATAATTTCAGAAGAACACCGGGGGCTTTTAAAAAAGCTATTGGAGGTGCCCATGCGCTGATGAGGGCAGGAATAGAACCTGAAGCACTGACCGTGGTACATAAGGATAACTTTGATCAGCTTGAGGATATTTATAAGCTTGTGAAAGCCGAGAATTTTAATTCATGGCGTGTTGTAAATATGGATCCCATAGGGAGGGCACTGGAGCATAAAGAGCTTATTCCGGACGGGATGGAGCTTAAGCAGTTGTATGATTTTATCAGGGAGAAACGATACGATCCTGAAAATGAAATGGAAGTCACATATGGCTGTTCGCACTTTGTTACTTACAATTATGAGCGTGAACTGAGAGATTATTATTTTCAGTGTGGAGCAGGTACCAAAGTGGCAGGAATTATGGCAGATGGGAGTATTGGTGCCTGTCTTGATATTGAGAGAAGACCTGAGCTTATTCAGGGCAATATTTATAAAGACAGTTTCTGCGATATCTGGGAGAATAAATTCGCAGCGTTCAGGAGAGACAGGACTTTGGAAAGCAGGACATGCAATGACTGTCAGCAGAGAGAGGTCTGTATGGGTGATTCTGCACATACCTGGGATTATGATAATGATGAGCCGCTTTTTTGCGTAAATAATATGATAAGGAAGTAATGGATTATGAAAACTGAGGTAAGCCTTAATCATATATCTGAAGTTTTTCTCTACGAATATTTCGTGGCGAAAGGCAAAGAATATGTGATTGCAGAAACTGACAAGGCTCTGCCGTTCAAAGAAAAAGCAAGAGAATATATGGCAGGCGGTGACGTGGGCAACGGACAGCAGGAATGGATAAAAGCACACTTTGAGAATCCTGTCGATATGGAAGCTATCCTTGCTATTATTTCATGTTGTAAACAGCTTGGGGATATAGAGGGAGAGTATTCATACACAGTTGATTCTTATAATTACTGTTGCACAAGGGCCGAGATGGCTGCATATTACAGGAATCTGGGATGGTATTATCTTGAAAAATACAAACCGGAACTGGCTTCTGTATGTTATATGTATAGTCAGCTTTTTGATGAAACAAAGCAGGCTGAAGAAGAGATCAGATTTCTGGAAAAGGCTCTAAACAAGAAAATAGAAAGGAAAAGCCCTGAGGAGTTGCAGAATATTCTTAAAATTATTAATATTCCTACAGAAGCAAATCCTGTTACGCTTGCCCTTTTATATAAGGCCGGTAATGAGGCTGAGGCAACAGGTCAGCACGGTCAGGCGCTTGACTGTTACAGTATGGTATATGACCTTACCATGGATGACGAGGTTGCAGTAAAGATAAGCGATTTGCGAAAAATTATGGAGGCAAAATTATGAGAAAAAGAGGAATAGTAATTGCAGCAATAGTTATGAGTGCTATGTTAGCTGCCTGTGGAACAAAAACAGTAGAAGAAAACAACGCTGCTAAAGAACAGACTGTGGAAGAAAGTGCAGCCGCTACAGAAGAGAGTACAGCTGACAGCACAGAAGAGTCTGTTTCTGCTGAAGAAGAGAAATCTTCTGAAGCTGAAGTCGAGAGTACTGCAGAGGAGACTACAGAGGAAACTGATGAGAATGCAGACGCTACTGAAGCAGATACAGAGCTGAATAACGATTCAGCAAAACTTCCTTCATATGAATATCCGGGACCGGAGCAGTTTTATTCTGCGCTTTATGCGTATCTGACAGATGAGCTTGGAAGTGGATTTTCCGGATCTGATGTTACAATTCCCTGCCCTATCATTATTCACGAGGATGAAAGTGATGATAACGACATCCGCGTATACGGCGATTTTTGGATTTTTAATTATGAATTAAAGGGAGATACTTTGGAGTGCACTTCAGGAGGTTCATTCCCGGGCTGCGTTCATTTAAAGAAGGCCGAGGCCGGTTATGAAGTAACCGGTATGGACAGAGCTGAAGACGGATCTGAATTCGAGTCCAGTGCAAAGAAGATTTTCGGTGATTACTACGAGGCTTATACCAAAGCTGCTGATGATACTGTTTCAAGAGATTCAACCCGAGCACAGATTATTGCTAACTATGTAGCAGCAAACGGTCTTGCAATTAAATCATATAAGGATTTCGGATGGGATCCCGTAACACTGCCTGAAGAAAATATCGATTCATTCTATAGTGTACTTGATTAAAAAGGATAATTTAAACCTGATATGTTAAGGTTGGAGAGCTCAAGGCTGCTGATGGAACCGCCTATGATGTCATAAAGGGTGAGGCAACCGAGGTTCAGTGGGATTATAATCAGGAGATGCCTGAAGATTTCGAAAAAATCTATGAATCTAAAATGAGCATTATTGAAAATATGACAGCTACTAATGGTGGAGTTTTCACATTTGGGGCAGGAACAAAGGGCGAAGACCTTTATGCAGATACCCTTTCATCATTTATCGGTCTGCTTAAGGATGGCACTGATGCTTCCAAGCTTGAAGAAATGGGATTTGCACCTGATTACTATGCAATTGTCAGTGAAAACGGTGATGATGGACTTTCAAAAATCGGTTATGCCTATATGGATATAAACAATGACGGAATAGACGAGCTTTTCATTGGAGATATGGAGAGTGGAGTAGCCTATGACATATTTACAATGGTAGACAGAACACCGACACACGTTGTCAGTGGCGGAGCAAGGGACAGATATTACATCTATGAAGGCTCTTTTATCTGCAATGAGTATTCAGGCGGCGCAAATGAAAGTGGTTGGACAGTTTACAATCTTGAACCCAATTCGACTGATCTGGTTGTTCAGTGGGGATATAAGTATGATGGCTATGAAAGCGAAGATAAGCCGTGGTTCCAGACATATGATCTCAATGAATGGACTTCAATTACAGAGGATGAGTACAAGGAAGCTTTAGAGCAGACAAATAGCTACACAGATTTTGGATTTAAGCCACTTTCATAAGTTATAGTTGTCAGGTACGTGTTTTTTTCAATCTTTACAGTTTTTTCTTATTATTTTTATATATGGTTTTCAAGTAAGATGTATAATTATTTATGAAAGCAAGAGGGGGCATATTATGTCCCCTTTTCTGTTACTCATTACCTTCATGAAAAGGAGGTCTGTATGAGCAAAAAACTTAGAAAAGCACTAGTTATTTTACTAATATTCACATTATTGCTTTCTTTCTCAGCTACTTCGGCAAAGGCAGCAAATCTTAAGCTGCGTACAAATACATATGCCGGAAAACCCAGCAAGATTCAGACTACTCTTCCCGGAAATATAAAGGTTAATGCACAGGTAAAATGTAATATTCTTACCTATACCGGATCTTATGAAGATATCTTTGGTAACGAATTTACCCGAAAAAAGGTAACCATAACCGTAAGATATCCTAAGAAGGAAATGAATAAAATCCGCAAAAATGCTCAGCGGATCATTAATAACAGCCAATATGACACAAGGAACGGAGTGAGAGTTCGCAAAAGCTTTATAGATACTTATGCGACGGCTTTAAATGCTAAAACCGGTAAGCCATTCGCTAACGATCAGAATGATTTTATGCTGTTCAGTGATACAAAATACAGGCCTATATCCACAAAGGTGTTTGTCTGTGGAGAAGAGAAGCTGGAAGTTGTTGAAGCTTATGAGCTGACTTTTGATATCGGGTTAACTGAAAAGATTGTCGGAGAGGCGCTTCTTGGAATATGCGGAGTCAAGGCGCCCACATTTGATGATGATGATAACATTAACCTGTTCCTGTGGGGCAAAAAATCAATAAAATGTACCAATTCCTATTGTAAATCCAATAAAAATCTCTCTACCTGGATTAAGTTTTAAAGAAATGTTGGGGTGTCATGGATTTTGATCTATTTGAGAATGTAATTATGTTATTGGCAGCAATCATGGGATTGCTCCTGACATTATACAAGTATTTTGTGGTCCCTAAGAGGGGCTGGCTTTATCTTGCTGTTTTTTTCCTGATGCATCTTCTCAGTGATTATTATTGGACCATTTACACTCTGGTTATGGGTGAGAATCCTGATGTTTCAGCACAGATGGCTTATTTTGGCTGGAATGTGGGATATGTATTCTTGTTTTTGGTCGTAATTCATATGCGTCAACCTGAGGTGAAAGGCTACTTTCATCCAATGATGATTCTTCCTGTTCCCATAAATATCTTTCAGTTTTTCATATATATCCAATATGGCGGCCTTTTTAACAATATATACGAAGGATGTACCGCGACATTAATATCCTGCGCGTGTCTTCAGTCTGTTTTATACTATGTCAATCACAGAAAAGAAGGCCTTCATTTTCCATGGACACATTTATTGGTATTACTGTTTATAACTTCCGAATATGGAATGTGGACATCTTCATGTTATGGTTGGGAAAACGATGCACTTAATCCATATTACTATTTTGCAATTATGGATTCAGTCCTGCTAATATTCTTTTCTGCTGCTGTTGGTAAGGATTACAGAAACAGAAATCTTATTTTTCATGAAAAGAATGATACGGAATTAAGACTTCAATTGTATTTTCAGATTATTGTTTCTTCAATCGTATTATTTGGATGTATAGGTGGATACAATGTTGCACACCTTATGAAAAGAGCAGTTCCTGCAGATAATACAGATCCGCATGCTTATGATGTTATTGCATCTACGCTTTTTGGAATTTCTATTCTGCTGGTGGTTTTAGTGCTTATCGTAATCGTTATGATAGCTATGCGCTATAAGATTGTCGACTTCTCGCTGCCAATCAATCTATACACAAAGTGGAGCCGGTTTAATCTGTTCTTTACGATAATGATAACTTTCTGTCTGATGATTTTTTCCATAATATACACTTCCCGCCTCTTCTATAGTGTGTCTGTTGAAGGCCTGATGGAAGATGGTAAATCAAAGGTAACGTCTGTAGCCAACAATCTTGAGAACTATTTGGGAGTTGCCAGATCAGTCTTGTGGGTTACGGCAGATACAGTGGATCTTATGGTTAAAAACGGGGTATCACAGGAGGAAATCAGCTCCTATATTACTGCTCAGACCATGAATCAGTCCGAACAGTTTGATGAAAATTTTACGGGACTTTATGCATATATCAATGGCGAATATATTGACGGTTCAGGCTGGAACCCGCCTGCAGAATATAATGTAGAAGTAAGAGACTGGTACAGGGCCGCAGTTGATGCAAAAGGTGAAACAATCATAGTTTCGCCTTATGTTGATGCGCAGACGCATTCTGTTGTTGTAACAATCTGTAAACTGCTTGATGATGGTGGAAAAGAGGGTGATTATCATCATCGCCAGGTGGTTGCTCTTGACCTTGTAGTCAATCATATACAGGATGTTACCGATGAAATCAGCATAGCCGACAAGGGTTATGGAATGGTTCTGAACAAAGACGGCATGATCATTTCGCACTATAACCATGAGCTTAATGGCGAGAACATGATTGATATATATGGAGAAGATGTGTTTTCATCAATAATAAACGCGAAATCCAGGACATTGGACGCAACTCTTGATTGTGAAAAATGCACGCTTTTTGCAAAAGAAGTGATCGGACAGTGGATCGTTGTTATAGCAGTAAGCGATTTTGAGCTCTTTAAAGAGGTCTATTCACAGCTTGTTGTAAATATCATAGTATCCCTGATCGTATTTATCTTCATTTCCTTCTTCTATTATTTAAGTTATAAATCCGAGCAGATAAATAACCAAAGGATGGAAGAACTCAATGCCAACAGGCAGAAACAGGAATACGAGGCACGAGTATTGAAGCTGGAGAAACAGGCCGCTGATGAAGCCAACAGCGCAAAAAGCCGTTTCCTTGCTTATATGTCTCATGAGATCAGAACGCCCATTCACGCCATACTTGGTATGAACGAGATGGTTATGCGTGTTGCCAAAGATGATACTCTTCGTGAGTATTCCAAGAATATCATGATATCCGGAAAGAATCTGCTACAGATTATAAACAGTATTCTTGATTTCTCAAAAATCGAAGATGGCAAGATGGATATTGTGCCTGCTTCATATGATCTTAGCAATGTTATTTTATATCTGGTCAATTCGATCCGTGATATTGCAAAGGAAAAGCATCTGGATTTTATCGTTAATGTGGAGCCATCCCTGCCCAGAACACTCTATGGTGATGATGCCAGAATCAATCAGATAATCATGAACCTTCTGACCAATGCAGTAAAATATACTCATGAAGGCTCGGTAACACTGACTTTCAAATATCTGAAGAAGGATGCAGACAGGGCGCTGATACATGTAGAAGTGCAGGATACCGGTATTGGCATTAAAGAAAGTGACATGGAGAAGCTCTATGAATCCTTTGAGCGTTTAGACAAGGAAAAGAATCGAAATATCGAAGGTACCGGACTTGGCATTTCCATAACAACAAGCCTGTTAAAACTTATGGGCAGTGAGCTTAAGGTAGAAAGCACCTACGGGAAAGGCTCTGTTTTCTACTTTGATCTTTGGCAGAAGATAGAAGATGAAGCACCTATCGGTGACTATAGAACAGCCGAAACAGAGCTTACGGAAGACGATAGCTCTGACTATCTCTATGCTCCTGATGCGCATATCCTTGTAGTTGATGATACAAGCATGAACCTGCATGTTGTTACCGGACTGCTTGAAAGAACTGCTATAAAGATTGACACCGCCATTAGCGGAAAAGAGGCTCTGGACCTTGCAACAGCAAACAACTATGACATTATCCTGCTGGATCAGAAAATGCCTGTTATGGATGGACCTCAGACTCTTGCAGCTATTCGTTCTGATGAAAACGGGCCTAATAAGGAGACTCCTGTGATCTGTCTTACAGCTGATGCTGTACATGGAACAAGAGAAAGACTGCTGTCAGAGGGCTTTAATGATTATATGTCCAAGCCTATAGACGGAAGAACGCTTGAGCAAACACTTCGCAAGTATCTTTCTGCTGATCTTGTAAAGAAACCACCTGTAACGGAAGAAGAAAGCAGCCAGCCTGCAGATACAGCCGGGCCGGTTTCTTTCGTGAGCAAACTTGCCGATGCCGGTTTTGATACTGAAAATGGAATTAAAAACTGTATAGATGTGAATCTGTACCAGAAAATACTGGAAGACTATATTCGTGAAGCTCAAGACCGCCGTGCTAAAATATGCGAAGCCTATGATGCCGGGGATTGGAAAAACTATTCAATTTATATGCATGCGCTGAAGAGTACTTCAAGAACTATCGGTGCAGTTGAGCTTGCAGAAATAGCATTTACTTTGGAGAGAGCCGGAGCCGACTCGGAAACGGATATTATATACAGAGAGCATGACAGAACAATGGATCTTTTCGAAAAGACAGTTGATATTTTAAGAGACAGCCTTAATTAATTTTTAAGTTTTCAATAATAGTTTCCTCTAAAGCCGATAATGCAGTATAATATACGGCTGATGTATGAAAAAAGTATAAAGGAGGGAACTATATCATGATTTATGCATTACTGATACTGTTATTCATACTCGTAAACATCATGCCGGGCTTCAGAACCGGAAAAATCAGGACCCAAAAGCTTAAACAATGTATTAAAGGGGCGGATATACTCACTATCTATATATTTGCTTCAAGCATAGGACTTGTTTTTTGGATTGTGTACTTCTGCCAAAACGTGTTAACCGACTTTAAAGGCAACATTTTAGCATGGCTATTATGGGGACTGGCCATACTTGTTGCAATGTCCATAACATATTGGAACGGTACACTAAGACTGATCTTTAATTCTACTCAGGTAGGTCTTTTTACCAAGACTTATTCCTTCTTTTGGGGATGGATTTTCCCGGTCAATATCATTATGCTTCCGAAGATTATAAAGAGAGCCAACGAGGAAGCAAAGTTCGAGAATGATAAAATAATCCTTGATGAGCAGCGTGCTCCCTACAGAATCTGTCAGACAAAATATCCACTGCTAATGGTACATGGAGTTTTCTTCAGAGATTTTAAACCGGCCTTTTTGAATTACTGGGGAAGAATATCCGATGAACTTATCAGAAATGGTGCAGTAATATTTTTTGGCAATCAGCAGTCAGCAGCCTCAGTGGAAGAATGTGGCAAAGAGCTTGCGCAGAGAATTAGAGAAATCGTGGAACAGACAGGCTGTGAGAAGGTCAACATCATAGCGCATTCAAAGGGAGGACTTGACAGCCGCGCAGCAATTGCCAGATATGGAGTAGAGGATATGGTAGCCAGTCTGACAACCATAAATACACCGCACAGAGGCTGTGAATTTGCAGATTACCTTTTAGGAAAGTTTGGTCAGGGCTTTAAAGATAAAGTCGCTAATACATATAATTTTGCATTAGCAAAGCTTGGAGATCAGAATCCGAACTTTATCGAAGCTGTAACCGATCTTACCCATGAAGCATGCACAAAGTTCAATGAAAACACGCCGGATTCACCTAAAGTCTTTTATCAGAGTGTCGGAACATATATGCCTAAAGCTTCAGGCGGAAAGTTTCCTTTGAATTTTTCTTATCATCTTGTGAGATATTTTGATGGAAGAAATGATGGACTTGTCGGTGAGAAATCTTTCCCATGGGGCGAAAACTTCAGCTTTTTGGAGCCCCGGGGTGACAGAGGTATTTCGCACGGTGATATGATCGATCTTAACAGAGAAAATATTCCGGGATTTGATGTCAGGGAATTCTATGTTCAACTTGTAAATAACCTCAAAAACAGAGGATTTTAAGAAAAGAAATAAACAAAAACGGGAAATTATCAGAGTTTGAGATAGAAAAAGGCAATAAAATAGGTGCTATACTGACATGTCGCTGCCTTAAATTCAAGTCTGAACCTTATATGTCAGAAGCACCATATAAAAGAATAGCATAATATTAAAAAATGGAAACCCTGTATATTGCACAAAATCAAATGGAAATAAATATATAATATGTGCAGTTTAGACGAATTCATGTTTTTTTAAGAGTTACATAATTGCTTTTGAAGCTGCCATTTAGGAAACTAAAACTTCAACAGGTTATTATCTTGGATATAGTTTAGATGATAAAAATGGCGCAGCTCTTGCAAGAAGCATGGCGGATGGAAAGACAGTTCCGCTTTCAAGTGATACCAAAACATACACATTCAATAATTTAAAACCCGGAACAAGAATTTATGTATGCATCGTAAGTACAATAAGCTATAACAATGGAAATGTTCAGGATATGCATGAAACAGCTACCATTGCAACTTTACCCGGACAGATTACCGGTCGTAATCAGACAAAGTGGTTTAGAATTGCTAACTCTCTTAGTGTTGGCTGGGATAAGCAGCCCGGTGCTAAGCCTTATAGAGGAAGCACATCACTTGGCCTTGATCTTAAAATCAGTGACGGAAAGCTTACAGTTTCATGGGAAAAAGTTAATGGCCTTAGTGGGTACAATGTTTATGTAACCGATAAAAAGTATGGTAAGTTCACAAAGGTTAAGAAATCACTTAAAGCCAGTACAACTAATGTTACAATCAAAAAGGTTGTACTGGCCTTAATTACATCACATACACAGGTAACAATAGTGGCAGTACCAGAAATAATGTTATTTACAAGAATACCTGGGATGCTAAGAGATAATAAATAACAACTGAATTTAATGGTTTTACAGGCTCTGTTCCTTTGGAACAGAGCCTTTTTTCGAAAAAAAAATTCAATTTATGCGAATTTTATACGGATTTAATATACATCAGCCGGTGCAATAACGGTTCCGCACGGAAAACATTATGGATATCTGAATTCGAGACAAAAAAGCCTTTATGATGGCATTTATATTGCTACAAAGAAGTATAACCATCCATACGGTCAGAGGCTTGGGTCCATGACCTTGTCTGAACTTCAGACAAAAGGCTACAAATTCTATACAGGGAATACCAGTTATGTTCTCGATAACGATGATTACAATTACGCCGAACAGGCTTTGAACGCTGATCATCCTGATATGGTAGAGCTTTATATGTGTCAGCCGTATTTTTACAGCATCAGTGAAAATGGGGTTTATGCTTCGTATATGGTTATGTCTGCTATGAGTAATGAAAATTTCAGTTCATTGAATAGTCAGATAACAGCCAGAGCAAGTGCGGTAGCGTCCCAGATCAGAGCTTTATATACGAGTGCTGATACAACTGATGCCGCAAAGATTCTGAAAGCACATGATTATTATGTCGCCCTTTTGCAATATGATTATTCGGCGCTGAACAAAACCGGAGAAGCTGCATATTACCAGTATGCACATACAGCGTATGCATCTTTGGTAAAAGGCCTTGCAGTATGTGATGGGTATGCTAAAGGATATATGCTGGTTTTAAAACAGCTTGGCTTTACTGATTGTTATGAAGTAACAGGAATGGCAGGCGGTTACGGAAATATGGGTGGTCATGCCTGGACAATGATCAAACTGGATGATTCCAAGTATTACGAAGAAGATACTACATGGGATGATACCGTATATACTGCTACTCATAGGTGGTTTAATAAAACAACATCTGCATATGCCAGAGGAATTGCCGGCAGTTATCATACAAGAGTAAGCGGTTATATAGGATTGCTTTTGCCAAGCGCGACAGGAACAAAGTACACATATGAATTTTTAGCGTCCGGTGCTTCAGGTTCAGATAATGAGGAAGATGAAGGTGAACAGGAAGAGGAACAGGAAGAAGAAAATCTTCCGACAGATGAAGATGATGATGAAGAAAGTGAGATTCCTGTAGGCAGCGTTATTTCTTATGGTACTGGAACATATAAGGTAACTGATGATGATACTGTGCAGTATATGAGAAGCCCTTCAACCGCAAAAAGCCTTAGCATTCCGGGAAAGGTTTGGATAAATGGCTACTCATACAGAGTTACTTCCATAGGAAAGAATGCCTTTAAGGGGAATAAACGCATTACCAAACTGACTATTCCAAGCAGTGTAGTTTCTATCGGAGCAAACGCGCTGAACGGGTGCAGCAATCTTAAGACAATAACCATCAACGCTAATAAGAACCTCAAGATCGGAAGTGGAGCGTTCAAGAATCTTAAGAAAGGTTCTGTAATAAAAGTTAAAGGGGTATCCGGAAAGAATAAAATCAGAATAATTAATTTGCTAAAAAAGAGGATAACAAGCAGCAGGACTAAGGTTAAGTGAATAATCATCATCAAATTAATAATTCCTTAAGAATTTTTCTTAAAAAAAGTGTTGACTTTGTTTTTGAGGGATGATATTCTAGCTAAGCTGCTTGAGGGAAAGCAAAGCAGCAAAGCACTTTGACAATAAAATAGTAATGCAACCCTGAAAATTCCAAAAAGAATA
>CAMVLM010000054.1 GCA_947168335.1 uncultured Butyrivibrio sp.
AGCCCACAGAAAAAGAAGAGATAATGCAGAGTTTTGCTTCCGGTGAAATAGATGTTCTTGTTTCCACAACGGTTATCGAAGTAGGAATAAACGTTCCCAATGCCACGGTTATGATGATTGAGAACTCGGAACGCTTCGGTCTGGCACAGCTTCACCAGCTTAGAGGGCGTGTTGGTAGAGGAAAGGAACAGTCCTACTGTATTTTCATAAACACTTCAATGAGACCTGAAGCCAAAGAACGTCTTGAAATTATGAATCATTCCAATGATGGTTTTTATATCGCAGAAGAGGATCTGAAACAGAGAGGTCCCGGAGATCTGTTTGGCATAAGGCAGAGTGGTGAAATGAGTTTTCACGTTGCAGATATTTACCAGGATGCCCGGCTTATCAAAGAAGCTGCTGAATATGCTGACAGACTTCTGATGGAGGATCCGGACCTTGTTCTTGAGGATAATGCACCATTAAAAGAGCACTTAAGTTCGAATTTATTTGACTTTACGGCTTTATAAAAGTAAAATTTAGTAGTACATGTAATATAGAGATACAATATCTTGTGCACGTATTAGATATGCACAAAGGAGGATATATGTCAAAAGTTGCAATCATCACAGATACAAACAGCGGAATTATGCCTGCAGCAGGCGAAGAGCTTGGAATTAAGGTTCTTCCTACTCCCTTCATGATCGATGGAGTTGAATATCTTGAAGGTGTGGATCTTACTCAGGAGGATTTTTTCAAGAAGCTTGCAGATGGTGCTGATGTTTCAACAAGCCAGCCAAGTCCCGGATCACTTATAGAGCTTTGGGATGAAATGCTCAAGGAATATGATGAAATTGTCTATATCCCTCTAAGCAGCGGATTATCCAGTTCATGTCAGACAGCAACAATGCTTGCGGCAGATGATTACGAGAATAAGGTTTTTGTTGTAAATAACCAGCGTATTTCCGTAACAATGAGACAGTCTGTTCTTGATGCAATAGAACTCAGAGACAAGGGTATGTCCGGTAAAGAGATTAAGGACGTACTTGAGAAGGCAAAATTTGAATCAAGTATCTACATTATGCTTGATACTCTTTATTATCTTAAGAAAGGCGGCCGTATAACACCTGCGGCAGCTGCTTTGGGTACTTTACTGAAGCTTAAACCCGTATTGCAGATTCAGGGAGAGAAGCTTGATGCATTCGCTAAAGCGAGAACTGCAAATCAGGGTAAAAATATAATGATAAACGCAATGCTTTCTGATATAGAAAACAGATATGGCGGTTTGGAAGCAGGAGATTTCCATTTGTCAGGAGCGTACAGTTACGATCTTGATAAGGCTCTTGAATTCAAATCCGAAGTCGAAAAGGCAATTCCCGGATTTGATATGCATCTTGATCCTTTATCACTGGTTGTATCCTGTCACATTGGCCCCGGCGCACTGGCAATTGCATGCTCCAGAAAAATCCATGTGGATTGATTAAAGTTTTGAAGAAAAAAGTTTTAAAGGTTGGGTAGTATTTTTATGGCAACAAATAACAGCTATGATGCGTCAAGCATTACAGTTCTTGAGGGTCTCGAAGCGGTACGAATGAGACCCGGAATGTATATCGGAAGTGTTTCTACCAGAGGTCTCAATCACCTTGTTTACGAAATCGTTGACAATGCAGTGGATGAGCATCTGGCCGGTTACTGTAACCAGATCTGTGTAACACTTCATCCCGATGGAAGTGCCAGCGTAGAGGATAACGGTCGTGGTATCCCCGTAGGCATGCACGCCAAGGGAGTTTCAGCAGAGCGTGTAGTTCTTACCATGCTTCATGCAGGCGGCAAATTTGATAATGCGGCTTATAAAACCAGCGGTGGTCTGCACGGCGTTGGTTCTTCTGTTGTAAACGCACTTTCTACCTGGCTTAAGGTTCAGATCAGAACAGACGGACTTATTTATGAGGATGCTTATGAAAGAGGTGTCCCCACTGTAGAGCTTAAGGACGGTCTTCTTGAACCTGTAGGCAAAACAAGAGAGCACGGTACAACAATCTCATTTTTACCTGATCCGGAGATTTTCGAAAAGACAAGATTTCGTGAGGAGGATATCAAATCACGTCTTCACGAGACAGCATATCTTAATCCCAATCTGACAATTATTTATATTGACGACAGACCGGGAACCGAGGAATACATAGAATTCCATGAACCCGAAGGTATCACAGGATTTATTCGTGATATGAATAAGTCAAAAGAGGCGGTTACTGACGTTATTTTCTTTAGCGGAGAGAGTGACGGCATAAGCCTTGATGTGGCATTCCAATATGTAAATGAATTCCATGAGAATGTTCTTGGTTTCTGTAATAACATATACAACGCCGAGGGTGGAACACACCTCACCGGCTTTAAGACCATGTTTACCAATGTTATAAATCAGTATGCAAGAGGTATAGGAGTCCTTAAGGATAAGGATAACAACTTCACAGGCGCTGATGTCAGAAACGGTATGACAGCGGTTGTAAGCATCAAACATCCCGATCCCAGATTTGAGGGCCAGACCAAGACAAAGCTTGATAACCAGGATGCAGCCAAGGTTGTATCACAGGTTACAGGTGAAGAAATTTCAAGATATTTTGACAGAAATCTTGAAGTATTAAAGTCTATAATCGGATGCGCAGAAAAAGCTGCAAAAATTCGTAAAACAGAAGAGAAAGCCAAAACAAATCTTCTTACAAAACAAAAGTATTCATTTGATTCAAACGGAAAACTTGCCAACTGCATAAGCAAGGATGCTTCCAAGTGTGAGATTTTCATAGTCGAGGGAGATTCTGCCGGTGGCAGTGCCAAAATGGCAAGAAACCGTGAGTTCCAGGCCATTCTTCCTATCAGAGGTAAGATTCTTAACGTTGAGAAGGCAAGTATAGACAAGATTCTTGCAAATGCCGAGATCAAAACAATGATCAATGCCTTTGGTTGTGGATTCTCAGAAGGATACGGTAACGATTTTGATATATCAAAGCTTCGTTATAACAAGATTGTAATAATGGCCGATGCGGACGTTGATGGTGCACATATTTCGACGCTTCTTCTGACATTGTTCTACAGATTCATGCCCGAGCTTATTTTTGAGGGACATGTTTATATAGCAATGCCTCCTCTTTATAAGGCTATGCCCAGTAAAGGCAAAGAAGAGTATCTGTATGATGATGCCGCACTGGAAAAGTATCGTAAGAATCACAAGGGTTCATTTACCCTTCAGAGATATAAGGGTCTTGGTGAGATGGATCCTCAGCAGCTCTGGGAGACAACACTTGATCCCGAGCATAGAATGATGCGTCTTGTAGAGATTGAGGACGCTAAGATGGCATCACATATGACAGAGCTTCTTATGGGTAATGAAGTACCTCCGAGAAGAGATTTTATTCATCAGCATGCTACTGATGCGGATATTGATGCTTAATATATTAGACAATGAGGTTTTACAATGGAAGAGAATTTAATTCGTTCTGAATATTCGGAGATAATGCAAAAATCTTATATTGATTATGCTATGAGCGTTATTGTATCAAGAGCGCTTCCGGATATCAGAGACGGACTTAAACCTGTTCAGAGAAGAACATTATATGATATGTATGAGCTGGGAATACGATATGACAGACCGTATCGTAAAAGCGCCCGTATTGTCGGTGATACAATGGGTAAATATCACCCTCACGGCGACAGCTCAATCTATGATTCACTGGTTGTAATGACACAGGGATTCAAGAAATCCGTTCCGCTTGTTGACGGTCATGGTAACTTCGGCAATATCGAGGGAGACGGTGCCGCAGCAATGCGATACACAGAAGCCAGACTTGCAAGAGTAACACAGGAGAATTTCCTGGCAGATCTTGATAAGGATGTAGTCGATTTTATACCTAATTTCGATGAGACAGAGAGAGAGCCTGTAGTTCTTCCTGTTAAGATACCTAATTTCCTTATCAACGGATCTGAAGGTATCGCTGTAGGTATGGCTACAAGTACACCTCCTCATAATATCGGAGAGGTCATCGATGCTGAAATCGCTTACATGCAGAATCCTGAAATCACTACCAAACAGCTGATGAAATACATCAAAGGACCAGATTTCCCTACAGGCGGAATTGTGATAAACAAAGATGACCTTAGAAGTATTTATGAAACAGGTCAGGGTAAGATCAGAATCCGCGGTGCTGTAACAACCGAGAAGGGCAAATCAGGACATATAAATCTGGTTATTACTGAGATTCCTTATACAATGATCGGTGCAGGTATCGGTAAATTCTTGTCTGATGTTGCAGACCTTGCAGAAAAGAAGGTAACCAACGACATTGTAGATATATCAAACCAGTCATCAAAAGAAGGTATTCGTATCGTTATTGAGCTTAAAAAGGATACGGATGTAGAGAATTTCACAAATCTTCTCTATAAGAAAACCAAACTTGAAGATACCTTCGGTGTTAATATGCTTGCAATCAGTGACGGAAGACCTGAAACCATGAGTCTTCAGTCAATTATGAAGGCTGTTGTTGACTTCCAGTTTGAGACTGCAAGAAGAAAGTATACAACACTTCTTCGCAAAGAGCAGGAGAAAAAGGAGATACAGGAAGGCCTTATCAAAGCCTGCAATGTTATTGATATTGTCATTGAAATCCTCAGAGGATCAAAAGACAGAGCAATGGCTAAGGACTGCCTTGTAAACGGTAATACTGACGGTATCAACTTTAAGAGCGATGCGTCAAAGGCTATGGCTGCACAGCTTCTTTTTACTGAGAGACAGGCAGATGCGATCATGGAGATGCGTCTCTATAAATTGATCGGTCTGGAGCTCGAAGCCCTTGTTAAAGAGCATGAGGATACCATCGCCAAGATTTATCGATATGAGGATATTCTTGAAGACCATGATTCAATGTCACTGGTAATTCAGAATGAGCTCACCGAAATCAGGAAGCAGTACGCAACAAAGCGTAAGACTGTAATTGATAATGTTGAAGATGCTGTTTATGAAGAAAAGCCTATTGAAGAGATTGATGTGGCATTTATCATGGACAGATTCGGATACGCCAAGACAATTGACGTTAATACATATGAAAAGAACCTTGAGACTATAAAGAATGACTTTAAATATTCATTTGTAATGAAGAACACCGGTAAGGTATGTATCTTTACTGCCGGCGGAACGCTTCATACCATTAAAGCCATGGACCTTCCACAGGGCAAGATGCGAGATAAGGGTGTTCCCATTGATAATGTCAGCGATTTTGATACCTCCAAGGATCAGATCGTATATGTTGCAAGTCAGTCAGAGCTCAATCTCTACAGACTTATGTTTGTTACAAAGCAGGCGAATATCAAACTTGTAGACGGCGGTGAATTTGATGTTTCGAGAAGAAGCGTTGCTGCTACAAAGCTTGCCGAAGGAGATGAAGTTGTAAGTGTTCAGTCAACACATGATCTCAGTACGGTTGTACTTTTATCAGAGTCAGGATTCTTCCTTAGATTTAAGATTGAGGATGTACCTGAAAAGAAAAAAGGTGCCGTAGGTGTAAGAGGAATGCGACTTGCAGCAAAAGACAGCATAAGAGATGTTTATTACCTTGACGAACTTGAAGAAAAGTCTATTGAACACAACGGTAAGGAGCTCAAGCTTGATCATCTTAAGATAGCAAGCAGAGATACCAAGGGTACAAAAATAAGAATTTGAGGAAAATATGCGAGTAATAGCAGGTGAAGCAAGAAGATTAAAGTTAATAACTCCTGAAGGTAACGATACCAGACCTACACAGGACCGCATTAAAGAGACTCTTTTTAATATGATCCAGAATGACGTTCCGGGTGCGGTTTTCATTGATGCATTTGCAGGAAGCGGCGGAATAGGAATCGAAGCCCTTTCAAGAGGCGCGGTCCGTGCATATTTTATAGAGAATAATGTGAAAGCCGTAAAATGCATAAATCAGAATATCAAGACCACTAAATTTGAGGAAAGAGCTGTTGTTCTTAAGCAGGATATCCTTGTTGGCCTTAAGAATGTCCGTGAGGAAGAAGTTGATATCATATTTGTAGATCCCCCCTACGAGGGCGGTCTTTATGAGAGAACCTTTGAGCTTCTTTCAAAACTTCCTTATGTGACAAAGTACACCATGATTATTGCTGAGTGTAACCTCGACATGGATCTTAGTGTTTTTGAGGACGCAGGCTTTGAAATTACTAAGGAAAAACGATATAAAACAAACCAGCATGTGTTTATGAAAAAGCGTGAAAGCGGAGAGGACTGAATAGATTATGAAAATAGCGGTTTATCCCGGAAGCTTTGATCCCATCACTTTGGGACATCTTGATATCATCAAGCGTGCATCGAAAATGTTCGATAAAATGGTGGTTTTAGTTAGCGTAAATACGGCTAAAAGTCCATTGTTTTCAGTAGATGAACGTGTTAATATGATTAAAGAAGCTACTAAAGATCTGGGAAATGTGGACGTTGAGTCCTACGAAGGTCTTCTTATAGATTATTGCAGAGAAAGAAAAATAAGCATAATCATCAGAGGTCTCAGAGCTATCACGGATTTTGAATATGAATTGCAGATTGCTCAGACGAATAAAATGTTTTCAAGAGGAAATGTGGATACGGTATTCCTTACCACAAGTCTTGAATATGCTTATTTAAGCAGTTCTACTGTCAGAGAATTTGCTAGTTTTCATGGTGATATAAGCCGTTGTGTCACACCACATGTGGCAAAAATGGTTTATGAAAAATATGGTTACAGTGTAACTGAGCAGATTGGGGGAAATGAAGATGAGCAGCAGAATTGAAGAATGCATTGAAGAAATTGAAACTTTCATCGAAAACTGCAAGTATCAGCCATTATCCAAGACTAACATTATTGTCAACAAAGAAGAGATTGATGAGCTTTTGCAGGAGCTTCGAAGCAAAACTCCTGAGGAAATCAAGCGCTATCAGCAGATAATCAGTAACAAGGAATCAATACTTGCTGATGCCAGAAAGAAAGCACAGGATCTTATTGATAAAGCTACAGCTCAGACAAATGAACTTATTAATGAGCATGAGATCATGCAGCAGGCTTACGCACAGGCCAATCAGGTAATTGCCCAGGCTGCAAGACAGGCAGAAGATATCCTGACCAAGTCAACAGACGAGGCTAATCAGATGAAGGCAGCTGCAGTGAGCTATACAGATAAGCTTCTTGCTGATGTTGAGCAGATTGTAAATGCTGCAATCGATACAACAAACAGAACAAACAATATTCTGCTTAAGTCACTTACAGGATACAGCGAGACTATCAAGTCAAACAGGGCAGATCTTGTTCCGCCCAGTGTTAATCCCAACAATGTAGCTCCTGTTAATCCATCGGTTGCCGGTGAGCCACAGGCTTTGGATGGCGATGATGATCTTCATGTGGATATGATTTAAAACTTTAGCTACCACAGAACTCTTTGTGGTAGCTTTTTATCTTATATTTATCTAAAGAGGTTTTATGCGTTTAGACAAATTTTTGGGAGACTGCGGCCTTGGAACCAGGAAACAGCTCAAAGAATACATAAAAAACGGAATGGTGAAGGTTGACGGCACTGTGGCCGCAAAACCTGAAATGCAGGTGAATCCTGAAGAGAATGAAATCCTGTTTTCCGGAGAAAACCTTACTGAAGGCTATGCCAGAAACCGCTGTTTTATAATGAACAAGCCTCAGGGCGTTGTATGTGCGGCAAGGGATAAGGATTCGGATACAGTATTTGATCTTATGGATGAAACAATACTCAAGGATCTTTCAACTGTAGGACGACTTGATAAGGATACGGAAGGTCTTTTAATAATTACAAACGACGGTAAACTCACCCACAGTCTGTTATCTCCAAAGAAACATGTGGAGAAGGAATATGAGGTTCATACATTAAAACCTGTCACAGAAGAAGCAATAAAAAGGCTTGAGGAAGGCATTGATATTGGTGATGAAACACCTACGCTTCCTGCTAAGGCTTTTATACAGGAGAAGGATGGAAAAGAGGTACTTCACCTTATAATCCATGAAGGAAGATTTCACCAGGTAAAGAGAATGCTTCAGGCAGTAGATAATGAAGTTACTTTCTTAAGGCGCGTAAGAATGGGCGGGCTTATTCTTGACGAGAGCCTTAGTCCCGGTGAGTACAGAAAACTTACCGACGAAGAATTACAATTGTTGAAAGAGAACAAAAAATGAAAAGAGTAGCTAAAGGATATTTTGGATATATAGAAAGCAGCCGTAAATTTGCAATTATAAGGACGATTGTGGCACTTCTTATTTGCGTTGGTATTTTCCTTGTCGGTCTTATAATGCATCATTCTAACAAGAATGTATTCAGTATTATTGCCGCTTTAGGATGTCTTCCCACAGGACTTTCGGCTGTTAATATGATCATGTATTTAAGAGCTCATCCCTGCAGTAAGGAAGCATATGAGACTATAGAAAAGCACAGACACGGCCTGCTTATAAGATACGATCTTGAGATGACAAGTTATGATGAGAACTACGGAATTGCAGCTGCAACTGTACTTGATAAAAATGTCTGCTGTTTCACAGAGGACAAGGCTCTTGATGTAAATAACTGCGAAAAGCATATTAAGAATCAGATTTCTCAAAGCGGATACAACAATTATACGATCAAAGTTTTTAAAGACATAAATGCATTCTGCAACAGGCTTGATCAGCTTGAGGAGATCAGAGCTTCAAAGAATATTGATCCGGTTGCCATAGAGGATGCGTGGGTTCCGGGAACAGTTGAAACCTGTGCACTTGTTTTATTATCTATATCTTTATAAAGGAACTATATGAGAGAGATTCGTATAACCGATAACGAAGCCGGAAAAAAGCTGGATAAGTTCTTAAATCAGTATTTCAGCGAAGCCGGGATGGGCTTTTTGTATAAAATGCTTCGCAAAAAGAATATTGTTCTTAATAAGAAAAAGGCAACGGGTAAAGAAGTTCTTAAAGCTGATGACGTAATAAGCGTATTTTTTTCAGATGAAACTTTTGATAAGTTTGCCAATAATAATATGGACAAATACGGTGAATACAAAAGTGCATTTGAACGATTTGGCAGTATCCCTGTAATATACGAGGACAGTAATGTTCTTATCCTTAATAAACCTGCAGGCATCCTTACACAAAAAGCAGAAAACAGCGATTTAAGTATAAATGAATGGCTTATCGGCTATCTTTTAAACAAGGGAGAATACTCAAAAGAAGAACTTGTAAGCTTCAGGCCTTCTGTCTGCAACAGACTGGACAGAAATACTTCGGGACTTGTTATATGTTCAAAATCCCTTAAGGGCGCAAGGAAAATGTCTGAGATAATAAAGGACAGGAGTCTTAAAAAGTTCTACAGAACTATAGTAACCGGTACCCTGAAAGAAGATATGCACATTGACGGCTATCTGATAAAGGATGAAAAAGAAAATACTGTAAAGCTTTTTACCAGGGAAGTAGAAGGTTCATCAAAAATAGAGACATCCTTCAGGGTGCTTGATAATTTCAGCAAGGAGCAGGGACTTTCATTTACTGAACTGGAAGTTGAGCTTCATACAGGTAAAACTCATCAGATTAGAGCACACCTGTCTTCAATAGGTCATCCGGTTGCCGGAGATACAAAATACGGCATAAGTAATTACAATAAGTTTTTAAAGGAGAAATTCGGACTGAAATATCAGTTTCTGCACGCAGAAAGAGTTGAATTTCCCAACATGGACGAAGAATTTGAAGTTTTATCAGGAAAAATCATATCTGCCGAACTTCCTGAGATATATCACAGGATAAAGGGCTGACATTAAGAGGGGCATAGAATGGCAACATGGAATTCCCGCGGACTTCGCGGGTCAACACTGGAAGAACTGATAAACCGAACAAACGAGAAATATCAGGATGAGCAGCTTGCCCTCATTCAAAAGATTCCCACACCTATTACACCTATAAACATTGATAAAGAGACAAGACATATCACGCTGGCATACTTTGATCAGAAGAGTACCGTTGATTATATCGGAGCTGTTCAGGGTATACCGGTCTGTTTTGATGCAAAGGAATGTGCAAAGGATTCCTTTACACTGGAAAATATTCATCCGCACCAGGTAGAATTTATGAGACGTTTTGAAGCGCAGGATGGCATAGCTTTTTTCCTGATCTATTACACGGACAGAGGGGAATATTACTACCTTCCCTTCAGGCATCTCCTTAAATTCTGGGACAGAGCAGCATGCGGTGGAAGAAAGAGTTTCAGGTATGATGAACTTGATCCTGAATATGTTATATCAAACGATGACGTATCATTTATTCCTTATCTTGAATTAATTAAAAAAGATTTGGAATCCAGAGATTGACAAATACACTTTATTCCGATAAACTGTTGTAAGTTTAATATAGTAGCATGGTAGCGCGTTACCTTGCTAAAGTGAAGAGGGCGATTATGGATCGAAAACTATTACACACACCTGAAGGTGTTCGGGATCTCTACGGACGTGAGTGCAGTGACAGACAAAAGATCACAAGTCTCATCAATAAAAAGATGAAAACCTACGGTTTTGACTGCATTGATACTCCCACATTTGAATTCTTTGATGTTTTTTCAAAGGAGATAAGCAACAACAGCGCAAGAGAACTGTATAAATTCTTTGATAAAGACGGGCAGACAATGGTACTTCGCCCTGACTTTACTCCTTCTGTTGCAAGATGCGTAAGTAAGTACTTTATGGAGAATGATGAGCCTGTTCGTTTTTGCTATAACGGCAAGACATTTTTAAACACTCATAATCTTCAGGGAAAGCTCAAAGAGAACACTGAAATCGGTGCGGAGCTTATGAATGACGGAAGCATTTATGCTGATGCCGAAATGATAGCGCTTCTTGTTGAGTCACTTACATCAACCGGACTTGAAGATTTTCAGATAAGTATAGGTGATGCTGATTATTACAACGGAATCTGTGAGGAAGCCGGCGTTGATGCTGAAACTGAATCAGAGATCAGGGAACAGATGACCAACAGGAATACCTTTGCAGCAGAACTTGTAATGGCTGAGAACAATATTCCCGAAAAGTACATCAATCTTATCAAGAGCGTATCAACCTGCATTGGTGATGCATCAATTCTTGATAATGCCGGAAGTCTTGTTTCAAATGAGCGTTCAAAGAAGGCAATAAACCGCCTTAAAGAACTGTATAAAGTGCTTTGCAGCTACGGTATAGAGGAATTTATATCCTTTGATCTGGGTATGCTTAGTAAATTCAATTACTACACAGGCGTGATGTTCCATGCATATACCTACGGAGTTGGTGATGCCATTGCAAAGGGCGGCAGATATGACAATCTTCTCGGAAGATTCGGTAAGAATGCACCCGCAATTGGATTTATGATAAATCTGGATGACCTGATGACCGCACTTTACAGACAAAAGGTTAAGATCAAGGCAGATAAGGCCTGCAATATCATCGAGTTTAATGATGATAATTTTGACAAGTGTTTATCTGCTGCACAGGAACTCAGAGCCGAAGGACAGAGAGTTGTTTTGAAAAAGAGGACTGATTAAGGATAAAAACAATGAAAAAAGATGATCGTTACCTGACTTTTGCCCTTGGCAAAGGCAGACTTGTAAACAGTACAATGGAACTTCTTGAGAAATGCGGGATACGCTGCGAGGAAGTTACTGATAAGAGCACAAGAAAGCTTATTTTTACCAATGAAGAACTGAAGCTTAAGTTTTTCCTTGCAAAGGGACCTGATGTTCCTACTTATGTGGAACTTGGTGCTGCTGATATCGGTATCGTGGGAAAAGATACCATTATGGAAGAGAACAGAAGCGTATATGAGGTCCTTGACCTTGGTTTTGGAAAATGCAGAATGTGTGTCTGCGGTCCTGAATCCGCAAGGGATCTTTTAAATCATCATGAGATGATAAGGGTAGCAAGTAAATATCCCAATATTGCAAGGGATTATTTTTATAACAGAAAGAATCAGACAGTAGATATAATCAAGTTAAATGGTTCCGTAGAGCTTGGCCCTATTGTTAATCTTTCAGATGTTATAGTTGATATAGTTGAAACCGGAAGCACTCTTAAGGAAAACGGTCTGACAGTTCTTGAAGAGATCTGCCCGCTGTCCGCAAGAGTAATCGTAAATCAGGTTAGTATGCAGATGGAATCAGCCAGAATACGCAGTTTAATTGAAGACATGAAAGGAAATCTGTGATGCGCATAGTAGAACTTAATGATAATACAAAGGGAGAACTTCTTGACAGACTTCTTCAGCGAAGCCCTTCAAATTACGGAGAATATGAGGATATTGTAGCTGATATCATTTATAATATCAGAAAGAGAAAAGATGAGGCTCTTTTCGAATATACTGCAAAATTTGATAAGTTCGAGCTTACAACCGATAACATCCGCGTTACAAGGGCTGAGATTGATGAAGCTTATAAAGAGCTGGATGATGATTTTATCGAGGCTATGAAGAAAAGTGCCGCAAATATCACAGCTTTTCATGAAAAGCAGAAGAGAAACAGCTGGATTGATACTAAAGATGACGGTTCAATTTTAGGTCAGAGAGTATCACCCATCGAGATTTCAGGTGTTTATGTTCCCGGTGGAAAGGCTGCTTATCCTTCAAGCGTACTTATGAATGTTCTTCCCGCCAGGGTTGCAGGTGTTGAACGCATTATCATGTGCACACCGCCTTCAAAAGAGGGTAAGGTTAATGCAGGTACTCTTGTGGCAGCTGATATTGCAGGTGTAACCGAGATTTACAAGGTTGGCGGTGCTCAGGCAATTGCCGCTATGGCTTTTGGTACCGAGTCAGTGCCCAAGGTTGATAAGATCACTGGCCCCGGAAACATCTTCGTGGCTCTTGCAAAGAAAGCATGCTTTGGTTATGTATCAATTGATTCCATTGCAGGACCTTCCGAGATTCTTGTAATTGCAGATGAAACCGCAAATCCCAGATATGTTGCAGCTGACCTTCTTTCACAGGCTGAGCATGATGAGATGGCAAGCGCGATTCTTATCACAACCAGCAAGAAACTTGCAGAGGAAGTTTCAAAGGAAGTGGATGTATTTACCGCCAAGCTTGAAAGATCAGAGATTATCAGGAAGTCTATCGATAATTATGGATACATTTTTGTAGCAGAAAACATGGATGATGGCATAGAAGCAGCAAATGCAATAGCTTCTGAGCACCTTGAGATAATTACAAAGAGTCCCTTTGAACTTATGCCTAAGATCAAACACGCAGGTGCAATTTTCCTGGGCACATATTCATCTGAGCCTCTTGGAGATTATTTTGCCGGTCCTAATCACATTTTACCTACAAACCAGACAGCAAGATTTTTCTCACCTTTGTCCGTTGATGACTTTATCAAGAAGACCAGCATCATCGCTTATTCTAAAGAGGGGCTTGAAAAGGTTCACAAAGATATAGAGATTTTTGCAAAGAACGAAGGCCTTACAGCACACGCAAACTCAATTGCAGTAAGATTCGAATAAAAACAACAGGAGACTAAAGATGTCCAGATACGCTGAAATAAACAGAAAGACCGGAGAAACTGATATTACCGTTAAATTGGAGCTTGATGGAACCGGCAAAGCTGATATTAATACCGGCATTGGCTTTTTTGACCACATGCTTGACGCCTTTACAAGACATGGCTTTTTTGATATGACTGTAGATGTCAAAGGTGATCTTAATGTAGATGGACATCACAGTGTTGAAGATACCGGGATTGTTATTGGCCAGGCAATTGCCAAGGCTCTCGGAGATAAGAAAGGCATCCGCAGATATGGTTCCATGCTGCTTCCTATGGATGAAACTCTTGTTATGTCCGCAATAGATCTGTGCGGAAGACCTTACTTTGATATGGATGCAACATTTACAGCACCAATGGTTGGAGATTTTGATACACAGCTTGTAAGAGAATTCTTTTATTCCGTATCCTATGGAGCTATGTTGAACCTGCATCTCAGAGTTGTAACAGGTATTAATGATCATCATAAGATAGAGGCTATGTTCAAGGCATTTTCAAAGGCACTTGATGAAGCCACATCTTTTGACCCCAGAGTAACAGATGTACTTAGTACAAAAGGCAGCCTATAAAAACCGATTGGAGATAAGATTTAATGCTTAAAAAATTTATACCGTGTATATATCTTAAGAAAGGTAATGCAGTTAAAGGACTTGATAATGCAGAGGTTCTGCCGCAGACTCCGCTTGCGCTTGCTGAACAGTATGACAATGATGACTGTGATGCAATAATTGTTTTTGACATGTCTGAAGGCGATGCTGAACATGAGGAGTCACTAGATATTATCAAGGATATCTGTGCAAATGTAGGTGTCGAGGTATACGGTGCAGGCAACGTAAAGCGCATGGAGGATATTAAAAAGCTCCTTTATGCCGGATGTAAGAAGGCCTGCCTCAATTTTTCCAAGCAGGAAAATATAGATATTTTACAGGAAGTATCGGAGAAGTTCGGCAAGGATAAAATTGTCATCTGCTATACGGATACAGATAAAATAACAGATTATTCGGAGAGTATCGCTTCTTTTGCAGAGGAGCTCATTCTTCTCAATGCTTCTGAAATAAAGAAAACGCCGGATCTTAATATGCCTACAATATTGAGTCTTCCTGATGTTTCACTTGATAAGCTTATAGAGCTTTTATCACAGAATAATGTCAGCGGACTTACAGGTAAGGCAATAAATAAAAACTCATCCGAGATACGTGGAATGAAGAAAATCTGTGCAGATCACGATCTTGCAGTTAACAGAATGATTCCCGAGCTTGAGTGGGCTGACCTTAAGAAAAACAATGACGGTATGGTACCTGTTGTTGTTCAGGACTATAGAACTGATGCGGTTCTCATGGTTGCTTATTTTAACGAGGAAAGCTACTACAAGACAATAGAAACGGGCAGAATGACCTATTTCAGCCGCAGCAGAAATGAGCTCTGGCTTAAGGGCGAAACAAGCGGACATTTTCAATATGTCAAAAAGCTGATAGCAGACTGCGACAAGGACACAATTCTGGCAAAGGTAAAACAGGTAGGTGCTGCATGTCACACCGGAAGTTATTCCTGCTTCTTCAATGAAATAGCCAGCAAGAATTATTCAGAAAAAAATCCTCAGAAGGTTCTGGATAATGTCTTTGAAGTAATCAAGGACAGACAGGTTAACCCCAGAACAGGTTCTTATACCAACTATCTGTTTGACAAGGGGCTTGATAAGATTCTTAAGAAGGTTGGCGAAGAAGGTACAGAGATTGTAATCGCAGCCAAAAACCAAAATTCAAATGAACTCGTTTACGAAATGGCAGATTTTTTGTATCATATGATGGTACTTATGGCAGAGAAGAATATCTCATGGGAAGATATTACTGATGAACTCGCCAGAAGATAATAGTTATTGCGAGGTGTAATTTGAACGAAAAATTAGCATTGTCAGATGAGATCCTGCTTAGCATCCAAAAACCCGAGCGTTACATTGGAGGCGAAGTTAACAGTGTGATCAAGGATCTTTCTGATATTAAGATTCGTTTCGCATTCTGTTTTCCAGATGTTTATGAGATAGGAATGTCTCATCTTGGCATTCAGATTTTATACGGAATGTTTAACGAATATGATGATGTATGGTGTGAGCGGGTATATTCCCCCTGGGATGATCTTGATAAGGTCATGAGGCGGGACAATATCCCGCTTTTTGCGCTGGAATCACAGGATCCTGTGAAGGATTTTGATTTCCTTGGTTTTACTCTGCAGTATGAGATGTGTTACACAAATATATTGCAGGTGCTTGATCTGTCCGGAATTCCAATCTATTCAAAGGACAGAACCTGGGATGATCCCATCGTTATCGGCGGTGGTCCCTGCACTTATAATCCTGAGCCCATAGCTGATTTCTTCGATATTTTTTATATTGGAGAGGGCGAAACTCAGTACAGAGCTCTTTTTGATCTGTATGAAAAAGCCAAAGAAAGCGGTATGTCCAGGGAAGATTTTTTAATTAATTGCAGTAAACTTCCGGGACTTTATATTCCGTCACTTTATGATATCAGTTACAACCAGGACGGAACTGTATCAGCAATCACTCCTCTTAATGGAGCTCCTTCGGTTATTCATAAAGAGCTTGAGAAAGATCTTTCAAATGCATATTATCCCATGAAGCCTGTAATGCCTTTTATTAAGGTAACACAGGACAGAGTGGTGATGGAGGTTATGCGAGGATGTATCCGCGGATGCAGATTCTGCCAGGCTGGACAGCTTTACAGACCTCTTAGAGAAAGAGATGTAAATAAGCTTAAGGAATATGCCATAACTCTTCTTAAAAACACAGGTTATGAGGAGATTTCGCTCAGCTCCTTAAGTACAAGTGATTACACTCATCTTGATGAACTGCTTGATTTCCTGATTGATTACTGTAACGAGCATAAGGTTAACATTTCACTTCCTTCGCTTCGTATTGACGCATTTTCTCTTGATGTAATGAGTAAAGTTCAGGATGTAAAGAAGTCTTCGCTTACTTTTGCCCCTGAAGCCGGAACCCAGCGAATGAGAAATGTAATTAATAAGGGACTTACTGAAGAAGATATCTTAAGAGGCTCCCATGAAGCTTTTGAAGGCGGCTGGAATAAGGTTAAGCTTTATTTCATGCTGGGACTTCCAGGAGAAACCACAGAGGATATCGAAGGAATCGGTGATATTGCAAATAAAATTGCCGTAGAATACTTCGAAACTGTGCCAAAAGAAAAAAGAAACGGCAGAACCATAGAGATAACAGCAAGTACGTCATTCTTTGTTCCTAAGCCTTTTACTCCATTTCAGTGGGCATCAATGAATACAAAGGATGAATTCCTTGAAAAGGCAAATATTACCAGAAAAGGTATCATGAGCCAGCTCAATCAGAAGCATATAAAGTACAACTGGCACGAGGCTGATGCAAGTATGCTGGAAGGTATCCTTGCAAGAGGAGACAGAAGACTCTCAGATGTAATTTACAACGTGTATAAAAGAGGCTGCATTTTTGATGCCTGGAGTGAGTACTTTAAAAATGACATTTGGATGGAAGAGATGGAAAAAGCCGGTCTTGATCCCATGTTCTACGTAAAAAGAGAGAGAACAAAAGATGAGATTCTTCCCTGGGATATGATAAACTGTGGCGTTACAAAGGAATTTTTGTGGCGTGAATGGGAACGCTCCAAAGAAGGAGTTGTATCCCCCAACTGCAGACAGTCATGTATGGGATGCGGAGGTGCCAGCTATGGTGTCGGCATCTGTTTTGAACCCAAAATAAATAATTAGGAACAGATTTATGATAAAACTACGAATGAAATTCAAAAAGCACGGACCGATCCGTTTTCTTGGACATCTGGATGTAATGAGATATGTCCAGAAAGCGATCAGACGCGCTGAAATTGATATTAAATACAGCGAAGGATACAGTCCTCATCAGATACTTTCTTTTGCTCAGCCGCTCAGTGTTGGATCAACAACAGACGGCGATTATATGGATATGACTCTTATAAGCTGTAATTCGCCCGAAGAAGTTATGTATAAGCTAAACGGAGTAATGAATGAGGGCATTGAGATAACGGGAGTTTCCGTACTTCCGGAGAAATCGGAAAATGCCATGACCAGCGTTGCCGCAGCCGAATACATAATTTCTTTCAGAGATGGAAAGGCTCCTTCTTTTGATATTTCAAAGACCATGGAAGCTTTTATGTCCAATGATCATGTAATGGCTGTAAAGAAAACCAAAAACGGTGAAAAAGAAATTGATATCAAACCTCTTATTTATATATGGGAAGTTATCGATAACAATAAAATTCATGTTCTTTTATCTGCAGGAAGCGCCGCAAACCTTAAAGCAGCACTTCTTATTGACAGCATTTATAAATTTGCAGAGGAAGAGATGAAGGAATTTGCACCTGTATTCCACAGATTAGATACTTACCTTGCAGGTGATGATGATAATGGTCACTATGTTCAGCCTATGATCATGGATGCTGTTCGTGAAGATTCTTTTTCTGTCAGAGATGGTGTAAAAGAAGGTAAGATCTATGTCTGAAATTCTGATAACAAATTGGAACGACAGTCTCACCGTAATCGGTATGCTTGATGGAACTGTGCAATATCTTGATATCCTCGATAACAACAGGACCGGCAACATATATACCGGAAGAGTCGAGAACAAAGTGGATAACCTTTCTTCTGTATTTGTGCGCTTTGAAGCAGGCTCTGGTAAGCACGGCATAGGATTTTTACCCATAAAAAGTATGCCTGCAGAATGTGTTTTAAATAGAAAGATTGAAAATTCATCAGAAATACGTACAGGTGATATAGTTCTTGTTCAGATTAAAACTGACGAACAGAAAACTAAACAGGCAAGACTGACAGGAAAAATCAAAATCAGTGAAGGGGATTACAAGAACGACCCTGAGTCTTTGATAAAGGTTGCAAAGACCAGATGTGAATATCAGCTTCTTGTAGATATGACACCTTCCGTATCCGATATTGTAAACCGTGCAAAATGCGTTCTTAAATCTTTAAACAATGAAGATATAAGGATAATAACGGACATTGATCATATTTATACAGAGCTTTCTTCTAACGGCACGGAATGCATATTCTACGATGAAGAAAAGGAACGGATATCACTGGCCATACATTACAGTATAACAAGCAAAACTGACGATCTTTTGAAAAAGAGAGTATGGCTTTCATCCGGAGGCTATCTGATTATTGAACAGACCGAGACACTAAATCTTATTGATATTAATTCCGGTAAAAATCTTAAGAAGTCAGATGCATTTTTTCTTGAATTAAACAAAGAAGCTGCCAGAGAAGCATACAGACAGATCCGTCTCAGAAATCTTTCAGGAATGATACTTATAGATTTTATCTCAATGAAAGATAAAAATATGTCAGAGGAACTAATTGATTTTATACATGAGCTTATAGCAGATGATTACTGTCATATGAAATATATTGACCTGACAGGTCTTGGCATAATGGAGTTCACAAGGGATAAATATAAGAAAACTCTTAAAGAAACTATTGACTATATGAGAAAGTAATGCTATTATTTCAGAGTATGCCGCTTAACGAGGTTAAAGAGGATGCTTTTTATCCCACCATAGTTAGCGAGATTTAGAAGAAGGAGGTGCCTTATGTACGCAATTATTGTTACTGGTGGTAAGCAGTACAAGGTTTCCGAAGGCGATGTAATCCGCGTTGAGAAGCTCGACGTTGAAGCCGGAAAAGAAGTTACATTTGATAATGTTATTGCAGTAAACGACGACAAGACTCTTAAGGTTGCTGGTGATGTAGCAGGTGCTAAGGTTAGCGCAACTGTTATGGAACAGGGCAAGGGCAAGAAGGTTATCGTTTATAAGTACAAGAGTAAGACCGGTTATCACAAGAAGAACGGTCACAGACAGTGCTTCACAAGCGTGAAGATCGACAAGATCTCTCTGTAAGTTTGTGAGAAGTGTTTGAATTATGACGAGTATCATTATTAAGAAAAATTCAGACGGAGATTATATGGGCTTTGAACTTGATGGCCATGCAGGCTCCGGCGAATATGGAAAAGATATTGTATGTGCGGCTATATCCATGCTCACAATCAATACCGTTAATTCTTTAGAGAAATTCACAGATGATGCTTTTACCTGTAATGCGGATCCTGAGCGAGGTCATATTGATCTTTATGCAGAGGATGGATTCTCACCTGATGGAGAACTTCTTATGAAGTCCTTTGAATTGGGCATTACCGGTGTATTCAAACAGTATGGTAATGAATTTTTGGACATTAAATTCGAGGAGGTGTAAGTCATGTTGAATATGGACCTTCAATTTTTTGCTCATAAGAAGGGAGTCGGATCCACAAAGAACGGTCGTGATTCCGAGTCAAAGCGTCTTGGAGCAAAGAGAGCTGACGGACAATTCGTAAAGGCTGGAAATATTTTATACAGACAGCGCGGCACTCATATTCATCCTGGTGTGAATGTTGGTATCGGTAAAGATGATACTCTTTTCGCACTTGTTGATGGTGTGCTTCGTTTCGAGCGCAAAGGCCGTGACAAGAAGCAGGCTAGCGTTTACGCTGTAGAGAAGTAATCAGTATCGATTGTATTAAGCTCCAAACATTTATGTTTGGAGCTTTTTTATGTAATATGAATTTCCATTTCACGTTATATAAAAAGGTTCCAAATGTTTTATAATATTATTGCTGTAGTAATGTTGTTTAGAAGCTTGAAAGGATAGGAATATGCCCGCATTTGTTGATAGAGCAAGGATATTTGTTAAAAGTGGTAAAGGCGGCGATGGACATGTCTCATTCCGCAGAGAAAAATTCGTGGCTAACGGCGGACCTGACGGTGGTGACGGCGGTAAAGGCGGAGATGTTATCATCTGTGTTGATCCCGGAGTCAATACACTTTCCGATTTCCATTTTGGCGGTAAATACAAAGCCGAAAATGGTGAAGATGGCGGAAAGAGAAGATGCCATGGTAAACAGGGACAGAATATTATAATCAAAGTTCCTGAAGGTACTGTTATCAAAGATGCCGCAAGCGGAAAAGTTATAATCGATATGTCCGGAGATCTTAAAGAATATACTCTTTTAAAGGGCGGACGCGGCGGAAACGGTAACATGCATTATGCTACAAGTACAATGCAGGCTCCAAGATATGCTCAGCCAGGTCAGCCTGCCAAGGAACTTGAAATCCTTCTCGAGCTTAAGATGATCGCTGATGTAGGACTTGTCGGTTTCCCCAACGTAGGAAAATCAACTTTTCTTACAAAGGTTTCCAACGCCAGACCCAAGGTCGCAAATTATCACTTTACAACACTTACTCCTATGCTGGGTGTTGTAAGTCTTAATGACGCCAGAGGATTTGTTGTTGCAGATATTCCCGGTCTTATTGAAGGTGCAGCTGAAGGTGCTGGTCTTGGTCATGAGTTTTTGAGACATATTGAGCGTACCCGCATGATGATTCATGTTGTTGATGTGGCAGGTACTGAAGGCCGTGATCCTTTCGAAGATATCGATGCAATTAATAATGAATTGTCCAAGTACAATGCCGATCTTACGCAGAAAGTACAGGTTATCGCAGCAAATAAAATTGACATGCTTCCCGATGGTGAGGATTCTCAGGTGATAAAGAATCTCAGAGCCAAGTATGAACCCATGGGAGTTAAGGTGTTTGCAACCTCTACCTTAACTGGTAAAGGTATTAATGAGCTGTTATACTATATTAGCAGAGAACTCGATAAACTCGGGGATTCTACCAAGGTATTCGAAAGTGAATTCGATCCTGAAACAGAGCTTCAGGAGGAGACAGAAGCATTCACAGTTGAATACGACTCAGCCGAAAAGGAATACGTTATTGAAGGACCTAAGATTGAGAAGATGCTTGGTTATACAAACCTTGACTCAGAAAAAGGATTTGCATTCTTCCAGAACTTCCTTGTTGAAAATGGTATTCTCGATCAGTTAGAAGCACTTGGAATCCAGGAAGGCGATACTGTTCGTATGTATGGAAACAGTTTCGACTATTACAGAAACGCAGATACAGTTGAAGGCGGCGCAAATGCAGAGCCTTCTGATGATGAAGATATAGATATGGAGGAAGATGATGAATTTAACGAGTAAGCAGCGTGCATATTTAAAAGGTCTTGCACAGAATCTTGAGCCTGTTTTCCAGATTGGTAAGTCTGCTGTGACACCTGAGGTTACAGAATCTGTTGCTGAATGTTTCAACAATAAAGAGCTCATTAAAGGCTCAATATTAAAGAACTGTATGGAAGATGTTAATGAAGTTGCTCATACTGTAGCTGACAGAACAAGATCAACTCTCGTACAGGTAATAGGACGTAAATTTGTCCTTTATAAGCCTTTCCCCGATGAGCCGGAGATTAAACTTCCCAAATAATTTATTCTTTTATAATGGAATTTACTCTATTAATTTTCTACAATAAAATTACTACATAACTAATAAGGAGTAATTCATATGGCAGCACGAAAAATCGGTATTTTAGGTGGAACCTTTAATCCTATTCACAATGTACATTTGTTATTAGGTGAAGCAGCAAGAGAGCAGTTTTGTCTTGACAGGATTATCTACATGCCCAGCGGTTGTTCATATCTTAAAATAAACGATGATATACCTTCCGGAGAGCTCAGATATCAGATGGTCAAGCTTGCTATAGAGAATAACCCGTATTTTACATGTTCTCGTCTTGAAATTGACAGAGAGGGTAATACCTATACAATTGACACATTAAGAGAACTTAATAAGATGTATCCCGGTGATGATCTTTATCTTATTCTTGGTGGTGACACATTTAAGCAGATTGAATCCTGGTACGAAAGTGCTGAAATATTCAAATGCTGCAATCTTATTGCCGCAGTCAGAGATAATATGTCCGCAGCTGACATGGAAGAACAGAAAAAATATCTTGAAGACAAGTATGGTGCCAAGATTCAGATTTTAAGATTTAAGAATATTGATCTTTCTTCAAGTGATATCAGGGAACGTTTTCTTACAGGCAGATCAGTAAGATATATGGTACCGGATGAAGTTATAGAATTTGCAGTACTGAAAAATATTTACTCAGGCAATCCTGTAGCTGAAAAAGAAGATGATGTGAAGGTGTACGTAAAATAAATATGAAGACATTGGATATTTCTCAAAAGCTACGTAAGGAAATGCAGGATGTACTCAAGGCTGACAGATTTGATCATACTCTTGGAGTTGCCTATACAGCTGCAAATATGGCCGCAGTACATGATGTAGATATTCAAAAGGCACTGATTGCCGGATTCTTACATGATTGTGCAAAGAACGTAAATCATGAAGAACAGATTAAGATATGCAAAAAGTACGGTGTTGAAGTTTCCGATATTGAACGAAGGAATCCATCACTTATTCATGCAAAAGCCGGAATGTGTCTTGCTGAAAACAAATATGAAATCGACGATCCGGAGATCCTTGGTGCCATAAGATGGCATACCACAGGACGCCCCGGAATGACAGATCTTGAAAAAGTGGTATTTATAGCCGATTTTATCGAGCCAAACAGAAAACCGCTTGAACATATGGATATAATCCGTAAGGAAGCATACAGAGATCTTGATTCATGTATGCTTCATATCCTGAGGGATACACTTAATTACCTTCGAAACATTGATAAAGAGTGTGATCCCATGACTCAAAACACTTATGAATACTATCTTGCTAATACACAAAAATCGGAGGACAAATAATTGAGTAAAGGTTCATTGGAAGATTCAAAGAAAATGGTAAAGCTTGCTGTAGAAGCTTTGGAGAACACAAAAGCAGAGGATATCGAAATTCTCGATATAAGCGAAGTATCTTCTCTTGGTGACTACTTTATAATCGCAAGCGGAACAAACCGTTCACAGATTCAGGCCATGGCTGATAAAGTAGAAGAAGCTCTCTATAAAGAAGGCTTCAAGAAAAAGGATGTTGAAGGATATGACAGCGCATTTTGGATCCTTCAGGATTTTGAAGATATAATCGTTCATATCTTTGATAAAGAAAACCGTGTTTTCTACGATCTCGAGAGAATCTGGAGAGATGGTAAGAAGATTACTACTGATGAATTATAATATTACATATCCTATATGATAAAAAACCTTCAGAACTTGAAATCATTCAAGATTCTGAAGGTTTTTCATTTAATAAAGTCTGAGAACTCCGAATACCTTACCGATTATCTCGCAATCATCTACGATAATCGGATCCATTGTATCATTCTCGGGCTGAAGTCTGATATGTCCATCCTCTTTGTAGAATGTTTTAACAGTAGCTGAATCATCAATAAGAGCAACTACCTGATCGCCGTTTCTGGCTGTATTTGTTGACTGTACAAATATCTTATCACCGCTATGAATACCTGCATTTATCATTGAATCACCCTTAACATTAAGAATATATGTAGGTGATCCCTTAGGACAAAGCTCAGCCGGAATAGGGAAGTAGCTGTTAATGTTCTCCTCAGCGAGAATAGGAAGACCTGCTGCAACCTGGCCGAAGCTGTCATCACAGATTTCAATGGCCCTGGGCTTGGTAGGATCTCTCTTAATGTATCCGTTTTTCTCCAGAGTCTCAAGATGAGAGTGGACAGAAGATGTGGATTTGAGATTAACCTTTTCACAAATCTCACGTACGGTCGGCGGATATCCCTTATCCAAAATTCTTTCCTTCATAAATTCAAGAATTTCTCTCTGTTTTTCTGAAATTTTCCCTTTTGCCATAGTTATCCTCCATATTATTATATAGAACCTGTGTTCAGTTTAGCATAAATAGGATATCTATGCAAACATATATTCGTAATGGGCCGCGTAAATTTACTGTAGGATTTAATAGGTTAAAGGAACCTTGATATGCT
>CAMVLM010000055.1 GCA_947168335.1 uncultured Butyrivibrio sp.
TGGTGATAATAAAATGAGATTCCATTCTCCTTACACTGTGACCATACCTTCTCTACCCATTCATAATCACAGATTCTCGCATTTGCTCCAGATTCACCCCCAACGGAAACCTGCTCAATAAGTGGTCTTCCATCAGGCTTTCTGTATTTCTCAATATATGGTACAAGATCAACAGCCGTCAGCATCGGTTCTATCATCACAGCGTGATGGAATATCGGAAGAGACAGATAAACTGGAAGCCTCTTATCAAGCATATCCTGGTTTTCACACGTAACAGCAATTGTAATATGCTCCCAGCCATTCCCCCAATCTACGGGAAGATGATCTGCAATACGCTCAGGTCTTTTGGTAATCATAAAGAATGTACAGTCTGAACGTTCATACATCATTTCCCAGGCATCATTTCTCCATCCATCTGCATCTGGATGAAAGAAGTCTGAAGAAAAACATGTATAAATGTGTGAACCGCATGGAACCTTATACATACCCTTGTACTGCCCAGATCTTAGTCTTCTGACAGGGAGATTAAAGTTATCTGTCTTATGAAGAATTGTGGGATCCTTGCCTATGGATTCATCACGCCTATAAACATAACAATGCAGGCACCCTGTACTTGCCCTGGTGCAACCATGCCACACATTCCAATTAAGTGTGAGTGGAGGCCGTGGATCATTGTATTTTTCTTTTATAAACGATAACTGCTCCATTATAAAACCACCCGATTACACAATAATTCCTCAGTTGAACGGCAGATCTTCGTCTTTATCCTTGAACTTTTCCTTTACTTCATCCAAAGACTTTGCGCTCATAATATCACCAAAGATATCATTCATCTTCTCTCGTAGGCGCTCATTTCCAACTTCTACAGCTATCCTATTTGCTTCTTCTGTACCAAGCAGCATAAGCGGGGGCTTCATTCCTATATCAGAAAAGATATCACAAGTGTACTTATAACCATATCCGGCATTCTGCCCTGTCACCCCTTTGAGGTACTCAATGCCACTAATAAAACCATCTTTCCAGTAAAAAGCATAATCATCATCCCAGAAAATGATGTTATCATCCTCATCATCTTTTATCGGCATTGAAGATACAAGGTACATTTTCTTTGAATAATCATTCGCATTTTTTGCAGAAAGTCCATACTTTTCTCTTAGCTCTTTCTTTGCTGTTTCTACCTTTGCCTTAAGTGGCTCAAGTGCCTTCTTACCTTCTTTAGTTTTTGATACTTGAGCATTTACTTCGCAGATGATAAAAAGGATTCTCTCTTCAAAAACATCGAAAGTATAAAGTTCATCCGGATCCTGCATCTTTTCTTTCATGCGCTCCAGTATTTTCTCTTTCCCTATATTATACAGAAAATAAAAGAGCCTTACAGTAGCGTTTTTCAGCCACCATAAGGCAATTTCGTGGACATATTCATATTCAAGCCACAAGGAGCTCCATCATTTTTTCATTTATCCAATCAGCCATGAAGCCAAGTCCCATTATTACACTTCCGTCATAAACACGGTTCACCCAATCCTTCTGTGCGAGAACTATGAGTATGGCAGGAGCACCATAGAAAGGATCGAACCCATCCTTCCAGCTGCCTATCTCGCAGTTCACCTTAGAAAGCTTATCTCTCAGCTCTTTATTTATCACAGCCACAGTTATTACTGCCTGTTTTCCCATACCATTGGCAGCAAAAAGTCCTGCTTCTATGATCTGTTCAAGATCCTCTTTCTTTGGCATTTCAGCCTTAAACTTACGAATTCCTCACATGGAAGTTCTTCACAAGGTAGTTCTCTCAGCTAATATACCCCATACCTCTGACAGTCCTGATTATCTGCGGATCTGCCGGATCCTTTTCAATCTTATCGCGAAGTCTTTTTATATAAACCGTAAGCGTATTGTCATTTACAAAGTCCCCGGCTACGTCCCACAAATCCTGGAGCAGCTGATTTCTTGAAAGTACCACGCCCTTGTTGTTGCAAAAAGTAAGAAGAAGTCTGTATTCAAGAGCTGTGAGTTCAACAGTTGTTTCCTCTCCGGTGTCTTCCTCCTTCTTTGTAACCCTTGCTTCACCTGTGTAAATAGTGATATTTCCAAGTTTTTCTACGGATGCATCACCTGAACCTGCGCCGCATGTTCTTTTTCCGGAGCGCCTGAGCACTGTCTTTATTCTGGCCATAAGCTCATTGATTCTGAATGGCTTACAGATATAATCATCTGCTCCCATCTCAAGGCCCATGACCACATTCACCTCCGCGTCACTGGCTGTGAGGAAAATCACAGGAACATCCTCTTTTTCCTTAATGAACTTACACACGTCATAACCTTTGCCATCCGGAAGGTTGATGTCCAGAATGCAGATGTCATAAGTGCCGTTTTTCCAGGCATTTCTGGCATCCTTGGCATTTTCCGTAAGCGTGACTTCATACCCTTCTTTTTCAAGAGAATACTTAAGCCCCATACTTATGGCATTGTCATCTTCAAGCAAATAAACTTTCATCGTTATTCTCCTCATGCCCCTTTCTGCCCGGTTTTCATTTTGCTCCATAATAGTTTTGTTACTAATTATCCAAAGGTATGATTTTTACATTACTCTTCAACAAACATCCCCGTAAGCTTCGGAACTTTAAACCTGTTAATGAATAAATCGCATTTACATAAAAAGGTATAGAAAGCATGGTGTCCTTCACAGGCGAAGGATTCATAATTTGCCTGCCCTTTGGAAAAGATAATATCTGCATTATCTATAGCAGCTTTTGCTTCCTCTGAGAGTCTTGGATATACTGTACCGGCTATCGGTGCGCCATTGGTAATAAGCTTCCCAACTTTATCAAGGCCCACGTACAACGCATCTTCCATGGTTGCATCGTTAGATACATCTCCGCCTCTAACCATAATCATAAGGTCGAGCTGCGGATATCTCTTTTTTAGCTGTTCAAGCATTAGCTTATCCAGAACGATCTCACCACAGTTATCCGTCAAAAGAATAAACCTTTTCGATTTAGAGCATTTATCGCAAAATGACTCGTAAACCTGCCTCTCATCCTCACGCATTTTTGTATCATCAAACAGCTTGAGAAATGTTTCCTTATCAACCTGATGCAATACCGCAAAATCTATATAGTTCCCTATTCTGCTCATTACTATGCTTGTGGCAAGAGGGTCTTCGCTGCTTTCGATTTCTTTTCTCAGATCATCTTCCATGGAAAGGACCAGATCGTTGTATTCCTTCTTTTCATCTTTAAAATCCGGCAATGGACCAAAAAACTTTTCATGTATTTTATTAATCTGAATAACAAGCTCTGGACTTGTAATATCCTCGGGTCTGTTATCCAGTACTGCCTTTATTTCTGCCAGATAGTCCTTATTATCTGTTTTCTTTAATTGTCTGTCATACATGCATTTTGCACAGCTGTCACTAAATTTCACTTTAATCCCCACAGACCGTAAGGATCACGCCTAAGTTCTTCTTCGTATAAAGAAACTACTGACAATATGTCGAAGAACATCACCTTACAATCCCCAATATAAGCTTCTTTTATCAGATTCTTATTATATGCCATATCCTGTATCTTGTACCAGGCTTTTACCGGCGGATGTCCGGCCTCCATGAACCAGCCTTCCGGAGGATACTTTTTATTTATCTCCTCTGTTGGCTCAAACATTTTGTTTATGTCCTCGGGAGTTGCTTCCTCCATGTAATGCATGGCTGTTAGCTTATAAATATCTACGCCAAACATCAGGGCTTTTCCGCCGTTATGGATGGCATAATCAAGGCCGCCCTTTACTGCCTCTTCAGCGTGCTTGCCCCATCCGGCAGTGCTTATGACCTCTTCCCCGCAAACAGTATCAGGGAGCATGCGGAAGGTGTCCGCTATAGCTCCCATGGCAGTTTTCTTTTCATCTCTATCAAGAACCTTTATCTTGACTGTGATTCCCATTTTCTTATCTTCTTCTGTAAGCTCAAGCTCCTTGCTAAGTCTGAGTGCGGGCATGAAAATGCTTCCCTCTTCTGTCAAAAGCCCCTTCAGAGCATCGATGAGAGTCATCGCCCCGCCCTCGAGATTGCCGAAGCTGCTAAGCGTGCTGTGTACCTCCAGGATCATACCGGGCTTAACGCCCAGGTTTGTTAGTGCGTTTATCAATTCATTTTTTGTCACTGACATATAATTGATTGCTCCTTTCAGTTTTGGTTAACCCTCTATGAAATGCCGATTTTTTTGATTTATGCCTAATAACAATCGTTATGGTGCTCTTAGGTATACATTTTGATGATTTTGCAAATAAAATATGACTTATATGGCCTATTTTGCGATATATAGATAACCAATATATAATATCACGTAAATAATCCAGAAATTGTCAAAAATGTATACCTAAAACACAGATTTTATGTGAAAAAAGGCATACTTCGCCCAAAATAGAAGTCATTATGCACTAGTCAAGTAAAAGTAGACACTGTTTCCAAAAAACTCCACACTTGTTTTAAGCATAGTTGAAGACTTATGTAAACAGATGTATCTAACATAATTACATATCAAATAAAACAGAAATGGATCACTATGCCATAAATTAGGTTGTCATTCTTTTCCATGAAATAGTTCATGATAAAGCAAAGTCCTGTCATTACAATGACATTGGACAAAACATAGGGAATCATCTGAATTCCCATGTAATCAGAATCCACAAACCAAAGTACTGTATGCCAGAATGCCCATATACCCCCCTGGATCACAGATGCTTTAAAAAAGCTGTACTTTTCGTTAAGGTGCGGTCGAAGATACCCTCTCCATCCGGATTCCTCTCCTGTAGGACCTGTTGTGATTGAAAAAAGGAATGATGCCCAGAATGGATATGCTCCAAGACTCCAGTATTCACCAAATGGTTTGCTCTGTAACAGAGATAATATAAGCACCGTTATCAGAGTCGCACTGAGAGTTATAATGGCTGATGCTGCTAGCGTCGCAATGCTAATCCTTCCGCCAAAAGCCTTTTTATAGAACCCGCCAATCGTTTGTCCTGGACAAAAATACTTGAATCCCACCAACAATACTATGGTCGGTGCCCATGCGCAGACATTCGACAAAATCCTCATTACAACCGGTGGGCAGTGAAACACCATACTCGCCGTGCCGCATAATCCCAGCACCATAAACCAGAATACAAGATAGCTCAAGATCACATACCTTTTTACCTGCTTTTCCATGCGTTACCTCCTTGCCGACAGATTGTCGGTATTATTGTCAAATAATCGGGACTTACCTTTTCGCCTGTAAGTCCCATGCATTACCTGACTCTATATTACATATTAGTTTTTAGTGCACTTCTCGTTACACTTATAAGGTGCGTTTATGCACGGATATGAATTTAAAAGACGAATCATGATTTGTCGAGCTATCTGATGATGAAAATTAAAAGATTCCACGTAAGAGTAGCCTATAGGTCATTTTAATTTGCCGAATAGAAACTCTTTGTGAAAAGTGAATTTCAAAAGAATTGAATCAACGCTTTTTCAAGGCTCCCCTGCTTTGCTCCAAGCATCTTTTCAATATTGTAAATAAAAGCTTTGCCCTTCTGCTTCTTCTGCTTCGGTGTGAGGTTTTCATTATCATCAAATGCGATATTCCCATAGATCATAATCATCTCAGCGGCTTCGTTTGGATACTTTGTGTCAAAGATTCCGCTCTCAATTCCTTCATCTATCAGCTGGGCAATTAGCGGAACAACGCCACTTATCAGGCGTTCCTGCATCTTTTGATGTAAAAGAGCATTCTGAGGCTTATGCATCTGATCCATCACTTCTTCCTTAGAGCCAAAGTGATGATACAGCGTTCCCCTGGCAATGCCAATTCTGGCTATGATATCGTTTGTACTTGCATTATCGTAGCCCTTTTCAGCAAACAGCTCTTCCGCCACATCCAGTATTTCGTTTTTTCTTTCCTCGGCTGTTTTTACAATTCTCATGACCTTATCAAATCTATACCCCTGATTTCAGATGCCAAATGCACTTAAATTCTCTCTATTATCTGTAACGCCACCAGCAACTTGTCAAGATTATGGTTTGCATCAGAAAGCGCATCTATTGTGTAATCGCCTTCAACCAGAACATCTCCTGCAGCCAGGAAATCATATAACTCAAATTCATAGAAATCGCATACTGCCTGCACTCCGGCAACTTCCATCTCTACCGCAATGCATCCTTCACTCTTTCTCTTATTTACGAGATTTACGGTTTCTCTCAGCATTGAGTCTGTTGTCCAAACTCTTCCCTGAACAAAGGGGATGGATAATTCCGCAAAAATCTCCGCAAGCTTATCAGAGTTTTTAATATCAATATAATCCTGAGCCTTGGCAAAATAATAGGAAAGTCCCTCTCCACGATAAGCCTGCGTAGGAATTATAAACTTTCCATCAGTCTGCTCAGCATCTAAACTTCCGCATGAACCAAACATCACAAACTTGGTTGCACCGGTAATATGATTAACCTCAGCCACCATACTTCCGGCCATTGCCGATCCAATCATTGTCAGATAAAAGGCAATCTTCTCTCCCTTGTGTTCAAGAGTCCACACCGGGATACTACCGTTACAAGCACCTATCTCGGCCACTTGTGTGCACTCATATTGCTGAAGCACATGATCATATACAACCTTTGAAAAGATCACAATGCATTTATCCACAAGCTGTTTCTTTGGTCCATAGAATGCTTCTAAAGTAACAATCGGTTCGCTGTCTACATCGTAAAAATCATTCAACATAATACTCCTATTAACTGGAATTTTTCATTGGATTTACACATGTGATAAATCCGGAAAATATAATTTATCCTGTTCTATAGACTCAAGTTTTTTGCCCATATAAAAAAGTCTGTAGTCATCTCCGCCATCATATACTTCAGAAATGCATTTATCCTTACCCTCTTCAAGAGGTGTAAATCCAAGCATGAACCTGGGCTTATCAATGTCTATACGCCTTACAACATATGTGTCATCTCTCATTCTGTGCATTATCATCGGGTAAATGATGCTATTCACAATGCGTTCTTTATCAATATCAACATCAATCATTTTAGGCATTTCTTCATCAAGTTGCAGTTTAACTGTTGTGTACGGTAGAAAGCTCAGGACTACTGTATACAACTGGTTGCAACTTATATAAACACGAAACAAAACTTGAATCTATCTTTCGAGATATCGTGCTATACTCTGAATCAGTATTCATTCCAGTGAATCCTGTCTTGAGGATTGATCTCTATCTGTCTGACTGGTTTGATTCCCTTCAATGGTCTTCCGATTCCTATAAAACACGGCATGAAATAATCCTCCGGATATTTCAAAACTTCTCTTGCATGTGTACTTTCTTCCCCGAGCGGTATTCTAAGATTACATCCCAGTCCCTCAGCTGTTGCCGCAAGAAAAATATTCTCAATACAGCACCAAATTGATGCAAACCCATTTAGATGAGATACGTTTTCCGGATGTAAAATATCCGTCTTTTGTTTCAATAAAGGTATTATGATAGCCGAAGCGTCAAAAAGCATTCTATATTGCTTTGGAACAGCATTGCGATAACACTCCTGCTGAAGCTTATCATTCAAATTCCAATCCCTAATGAGTTGCTCCATATCCGCATCCGATATTCCTTTAGGAATGCACTCAAGAAGCCTGACTGCAACATCCTTATCTGTTACCACTACAAATTGCCAATCCCGCATATGATCATTCGTCGGTGCTTTTAGCCCTGCGGAGATAATTTTTTCAAGAATTTCTTTTGAGATTACTTCGTTTTCAAAGTCACGAATTGTTTTTCTTTGATTTATCACCTCAAATAATTCCATATTTCAATCCCCTTTCCTTAGCGCATAATATTAAAAGATAAAAACTTACAATTCCTTATAATATGGACAGATATTCTCGTAATGCCCATCTTTCATACGAAATCCGCCTGGGATTGTACCAAGTTGTCTGAATCCAAGTCTTTCATACAAATGCCTTGCATGAATATTGCTCTCTACAACAGCATTGAACTGAAGAACTCTGAATCCAAGTTCTTTACCTTTCTTCAAGCAATCCATAACGAGCTGCTCACCTATATGCTTTCCTCTTGCATCTGATGATACAGCATAACTGGCATTGCAGATATGACCACACCTGCCGACATTATTTGGATGAAGGATATACAGTCCATATATCTTGCCATTTTCCTCAGCAACCCCAGTATAGCTTTGAGAAGCAAAAAACTCTGCTTCACTTTTTAAATCCAGGGTTTCTTCCTGTGGAAAAGCGACACCTTCTTCAACAACCTCATTCCATATTTCAATCATTTCAGGCAGATCGCGTTCAGTGTACCTTCTTACATTCATAATCTCTCCATTTTGTCATCCACATATTTCGTAGATATCTTTACCTGTCTTCTTTCCAAAGTACTCGAGAAGTTCCAGCATGTATTTCCATCCATAATACACATGCATAAGCTGTCCTACTCCAGCCCTCCTACCCACATCATGAAGCAGGCCAAGGATATATGCTTTTTCTCCGTCCATTTCCTCACAGGCATTCGCTATTGCCTCCGCACAGTGAGCAACATTTTTACTGTGGTTCCCCCACGGTCCAGGGTTTAATCGCTCCGCCTCTGATAGTATTCTTATAGCCTCATTTCTTTCCGGATAACCAATCATATCTTCTTCCTTTGCCACATAGTATTAAAAGATAAAAATGGAGCATACGGGATTTGAACCAGTGGTTCACAATATACCATTTTCAATGATAAGCTTATTATATCCCCACTAAAAACTGCGATTCAGAATTCACCCCAGCTTGAGGTATATTTTCTACCTCTTCAGAATTCTTCTTCGATACTACTCTTTTATCCAGCACATTTCCTTCTCTCAAAAACAATTTCAATTTCACTGGAAAGATCATCCCGATACACATATCCCAGTCTGTCGAACTTCCTTATATCACCGGAATCCTCGATCTGATTCTCTGCCATATACCTGACCATTTCACCTCTGGCCATTTTCGCATAGGTTCCCTTCGTCACCAGTTTGTCACCAGACATCTCACAGAAATTTACCGTAATATATAAGTCTCCGGCCTTCAGGTATTTCTCTATGCATTTGGAGTATTCCCTGGATGCAAGGTTTATTATCACACCGGTTCCATCACATACTTCATCGTAAAGCCTTGATCCCCACAGATCGTATAAATCCTTACTTCCATCAATACCTGCCTTTGCCTGCATCTCAAGTCTGTAAGGAGTGACACCATCCATCGGCTTTAGCACACCATAAAAACCTGACAATATTCTCAGATGCTCCTGAACATAATCAAAACTGCTGTCTTCAAAAACAGCAGGAGCCATATACTGAAAAGCTATACCTTCATATGAAAGAATCGCGGGTGTCAACCTGCTATGAAGATCCATCTCCTCAATACGCTTAAAGTTCTGCTCCGCTATCTTATCATTACATCCCCAGAGTTTCTGCAGATCGGAATGAGACTGTTTACGAAGCCATTCCAGTATCTTCTCTGTCTGTTCCAGAAAAACCGGCAGTCCCTGATATTCAAGCCTGTCAGTGTCAACATTCATTTTCTTTGCAGGAGAAAGAATTATCCTCATCACAATTCTCCCAGCATTTTCTCTGGATCATCAGCAGCTTTTACCTTATCATTAGCCCTTATGATGATACCTTCCTCATCTATAAGATATGTAGTTCTGACAACACCCATGGACACTTTGCCATAATTCTTTTGTCTCCGCTCCGCTTCGGTCCGCTCAGAGCCGACGTCCCCCGGACGTCGTGAGCCTTTCCAGACATCATAGGCCTCTATTACCTTACGCTCAGGATCTGCAAGTAATGTGAAAGCAAGACCATATTTTTCTTCGAACTTCTTGTGCGAAGCAACCGTGTCCTTACTAACCCCCAGCACAACTGCCCCCTTTTCGGTAAACTGAGGATAGCGCTCTGAAAAACCGCATGCCTGTTTTGTACATCCTGCGGTATTGTCTTTGGGATAAAAATACAGAATAACCTTCTTGCCTCTGTAATCTTCAAGCTTATGCATAACTCCGTTCTGATCCGGCAATTCAAACGCAGGTGCCTTTGTTCCATCTTCTAACATTACGACATCCTCCTATATTGTAAACTGAGTTCCTTATGCTAAAAGAGAAGCGATTAATTCGCCTCTCTACAACTTTACATATGAAAAAATCTACATAGTATGTGCTATCAAAAATTCCTTGGCTTCAATATCACCTATGTTATTAGTAGCTACATCCATACCTAGTTTGATCAGTTCCTCCTGAGATGCCTTAATCTTAATCCCATTAATATCCAAAAATATCAGCATCACCCCAGCCCTCTTATTACCATCCTGAAAGGCCTGATTAGAAGCAAAGCCAAACAAGTATCTAACTGCCTTGTCATATATATCAGGAAATAACTCTTCTCCATCAAAAGTCTGGTATGGCATTTCGCATTGGGAAAGAAATAGGTTTTCATCAATAAATCCTGATTGTCCACCGTATTCCTTTAATAAGTTTTCATGAATTTGAAGTACTAATTCTTTACTAAGTCTAATCATTGCGCAAGCGCCTTAAAGGTTTCAGAATATTCAGAACTAATTCTCTTGTAACTCTCCATAACCTCATCTTCAGAAGCTACTCTGTCGTGCTGCTTTACAAGTTCACTTATAATAACTGATATATGCTCATAATTTGACTCATCAAGCTTTTTCAAATTATCTATAGTCGTTTCCATTGAAATACTCATAACCATTCTCCTTACTTACTAGAAAAAGCATCAGTAGGTAAATATATTATAGCAAATACCTTTAAATAGGCAATTTTATAAAATAAGTCTAAACTTTATACTTTGTCTGTATCCTTCAAGAGCTGACCTGCGCTTATCTTTTCAAATAATCTATAATCCTGTCATTAAAGTCCTTGGCCTGTTCATATACTCCATGACTGTAACCTTCGTACATATGCAGCGTACTGCCATTTATACTGTCATGCATTTCAACTGATGCTTCACCTCCAAGAACAAGATCACTATTTGCCCCAACAATTAAAGTCGAGCAACTTATCTCTGAGAGTCTGTCATAAACATTATGTGTCATGCACGACCTGCATAAAATTTTAAACCTTGTATAGTCCTTTGGCTTCATTCTTGCCAAAAGACCATTCATTCTAATCCCTCGTTCAAGGTACTTTCCGGTATATGACCGCTTTGCGGTATCAAGCATTATTCCGGCATAATCGTCATTATCTGCCATCTTCATCCAGGATTCGAGTGTCTCCTTCATCAATTCATTTGGCCTCGATGCCGTAACTGCAAGGACAAGCTTTTTTACCTTATCAGGGTGTCTTATGGCAAGCTGCTGGGATATCATACCGCCCTGCGACACGCCGAAAACACTGGCAGTTTTAATGCCAATCATCTCCATAATCCTATCTATATCATCAGCCATATCAGCAGTTGAAAACTCATCTGGAAGGTTATTCCTTCTGCTAAATACATAGACCTTAAACTCCTTGGCAAATCCTGAATACATAAAAGCAAATGGCACTGCGATTCCTCTGGCAGTTTTGAATCCGTCTCCTACCCCTGGGAGCATGATAAGGTTCTCATCACCGGTTCCAAAGCTTATATAATCACAGTCTGTACCATCAAATTTTATATTCTCATTCTTTGCATTGTAGAACATGGCCTTCTTCCTCGTTTGAATCCATATTATTATGCTTCTTCATGTCTAAATTTACCCGGGCTACTATGCTCGACGATTTTATCTTTTACTATTTCCCACAACTCTAGCTGGATGTGTGATAAATGCTCGTTTAATGCTTTTCTTTGTTCCGGATCTTCACTATATATGAAAAAATCTGTAAGTCCTCCCCTTCCAGGATATAGTCTTTCATACAAAGTCAGAATACAGTCCTCTTTATCCTCATCCGAATAATCAGCTTCAAGAACAGCTATTCCATCCACCAGTCTACTGTAATGAAAGACGATGGATTGATCTCCATATTTTTTCAGATATGCTTCAAGTTCTTTATATAGTGCTAAAGCGTAATTTTTATCCATCATTCCAACCTTCTTTATGAACTATGCCTCCCGCCTTCGCGTTTATGTCTTTCAAATAGCAGTATAATAAACATTACTAACCAGATTGCCCATACCATTCCCTTTACTTCCCCTTTAGCCTTTTTCAAGCTCAGCCTTAATACCATTATCCTGTATCCATGCAGAAATATCTTCAAACCATTTACAAAACTGCTGACTTGGATTGTATTTCACGGCCAGTCGTATAGTGACTTTATCCTTTGGAACATCAGGAAAATCTTTTGCAAATATATCGCTTTCGACATATGTGATGTAGTTTTCAATTTTATCCAGCAAAAGAGTCTGTTCATCAGGAAGATTGTCTATATCCTGATCTAATACAATAAACAAATCCAGACCAACATCTGCCATCTGTCCAATTATGTCTACTGTGTTTGTGTCCATATTATTCTTCCCAGTCTATTTTTATGTATTTATCATTGTCTGAAATCTTAGAACGGATTTCAAAGTTTAACTGTATTATTTCATCCATTGGCACCACTTTTTTGCTTGCAGTTTCAACATCACATTCTTTTGCCCACAAAAAAGGATAAATGAGAATCCCCTGATAGAATGTGACACTTTCGCAATCCTTTTCCCAATCCTGCCACCTCATGGCACCATAGAATTTATCTGTGTTTCCCCTAAAAACCCATGTAAGGAAATCCTCGTATTGTATTTCCATGCATTCCCACTCCAGTGTATCAGGCGCAAAATACCAGATATCCTTTTTGCCCGGATCAAACCTTGTGATGTCCATGGCAAATATCCCACCAATAATATCGATAGCAACAACAGATAATCTTGACAGTTCCTCATAAGAGACTCCATTTATACCATCACCCGGTTTGTTTAACAGGCGTATCCAGTTGTCGACGATTATACCTTCCGGTTCACACTGTGTAATCTTTCTTTCCGAGTTGTTTATTAGGCTCTGTACCTCATTCAATATATCCATTTTCTGCAGTTAGTTATCCTTCTTCAGTAATTTCATAAGATTCTCAGGCTTATCTATGCAGCCTGTGTTACCATTAAAGCTTCCAAAAGTAGAAACTCTGAATGGTGCAAGTTTCATGCCCAAAACAATTCCTGCAAGGACAAGACATATCCCCGTAAGTGTCACTTCTGTTTTGCTGCATTCACCGCGCTGGATTTTCGCTATATATTCTTTTACCATTTCAAACACACCCTTCCTTTAAGATATACTTTTCTTGCTTCTATCCATAACAGCGCCTGCTATTGTGCCAACACACATTCCGACAAGCATTGTTATTGCTCTTATATATGAATCTTGGAAAATATTTCCAATGATTAGTCCAAAGTTAATTCCAAGACCAAGATAGAATATCTTATATCTGTGCGCAGCCAGTCCTTTTTGTGATTCCTGGCTCTCACCCTTATTTTCCATTTCTTTTCTGTTAAGTGAAGATGCAACTCCGAAAATCAGACATACCGGAAGCATTGTTGCTACAAGAACAATAGTTAGAATTGCTTGCTGACTCATAATCCCCATCCTTTCAAGTCTCTGTTTTTAAGTTTACGTTCCCCTCATGAATCAAAGTATAAGCTACAACCCGTCGCTTTTATATGCTTTTCTTGGCAGAATATAATCTTCTATTTTCCAGTGAGGCTGCGCTTTAGCTCTATTTCCCTTTAAACCATACCTGGCTTTACAGATAGTGTGATACTTTTGTGATAATAGTAATGGTATAGGATACCCTTTGTGGATCATAGACAAGCTTTATCGTCTCCCGATGTCCGGTTTCCTGATGCTTGACCTGCTCATATGTCGTATCTGCTTCATCACCACCAGCATATCCACAAATTACCTTCTCTACTCCATACATTTTATAAATAGGCGTAACGCACCAAAAGCATCCACCCGCAAAATATGCTTCTTTCATCCTTAATTCCCACACATCTTAAAATCCTTTTTCAATTCTCCAAATTAAAGAATAAATTGCACAACCAGCCCAGCCATAGCACAAACAGCTAACGCTAATCCTTCTCCAATAAAGAATCCTTTGATATGGAATAAGTAATCATGGTAATCCTTTACCATATCCTCCGTACCCTTGAACACAAAGTGAGGATCATGGCAGAACCAGATAATGTCCAATACTATCGCATCCCAAAGATTTACAATCGTCCAAAGAAGGAAGGCGTATCCGAAAGCCGCCAGAAAAGTCGTATATCCATTTATAAATCGGAGTATCAGACTGAGAATTACAACAAACATTACACATGCAATAAGTTTTGCCGCTATCTTATTCTTTTGAGTTGGTATGCTGTCCTTATATTCATCCAGAGATTTTACTCTTTCCTGAATCCTTGGCGGATAATTATACAGCGTATTGATTGGTTTTCTTGACATAATGAAAACCATAAGCGTAAAAAACGCGCATAGTATAGCACTCTCTATCAGAATGATCATACCGCTTCTCCTCAGTTTATCCTCTATATGCAAGATATAAAATCTTACCCGCATCCACTCCACATATTTCCTTTATTTCTGTTTCTCCCACAAGCCTGAATCCTTCGTATGTAAACTTAGGAGTTGTGACGCATGACATGAAGCAGTAGCCATTCTTATCGAGATTTTCTGCAGCAAAAATGGCTCCTTTCGAGATAACAACCATAGCCCTTTCACCGTTCTCGATATCCTGACCAAGTAAATATTCACTGATATGCCCATCAGTAATAGCTGTTATCTTAACTGCACAGCCCTCATGGTGATACCATATCTCATCACAGTCTATCTGATGAAAATGAGATATCTCATCTCCTGCGAGCAGAAAATATATGCTTCCTGCAAGTGCCCGCAAATTCTTTTTGTCCTGGGAAGTATAACATTCAGAAAACCATCCCCCTTCAGGATGAGCTTCCAGGCAATATGCTGTTTTCAGCTTTTCAATTCTATCGGAATACATTTGGTCAGTTCACTTTCTCACCGTTTACGATGACCACATTCATGGTATCGATCTCGATTTTATCCCACACCTTCTCAAGTACATAGGGCTCATTGGCAATATAGTCATCAAGTTCCTTACGGGAATCAAATTCCAGGATGAGTACAGAGCCCTTCATCTTACCCTCATCATCCAGCATTCCTCCTGCACAGATGATATGCTCGCTCATTTTACTCATTCCTTCCAGATGTCTCGGACGTACTTCCATCCTCCTATCCAGCATCCCTTCTCCGTCATAAGCCTTAACAATAAACTGCATGGTAACCTCCTCCTTATCTCAGTTCTTTTGCAACAGTCAACACATCCCTGTGCTTCAGTTTCCTGGGTTCAAACTTTATGATGTTATATACAAATTGCATCACTAATCCCGCACCAAAGGTACTTATGAGAGTTCCTATTCCAACAGGACCTCCAAGAAGCCATCCGATCAGCAGAACAACCGCCCAGAGAATTACTTCAACAATTCCTATCGGGATCTTGGGCATCCTTTTCCCAAGTCCTACAAGTAGTGAATCCCTGGGGCCACAGCACTGCTGGGCACTCATATATATCCACATCCCAATTGCCATGAAAACAAAGCCTATGAGCATGATTCCTATACCAAGCCACATGTTTTTATTTTCTGGAAAAGGATTTAAGTAATTGAAAACCTGAACAAAGTTCCCGGTCAGAAGTGTGTCTATGATTGTTCCAAATCCTACCCTTTCCTTCATGACAATATCAATTACAAGAACCGTAACAGCAATGATTGTCATTGATACTCCATAGTTAAAAGGAGTATGTTTCGCCATTCCCATCCCCAGACAGTCCCAGGGGGCAAGTCCTATATTCGCATATATGGTAAGGTGTACCCCAAAGGAAAACACCAACAGACCAAATATGATTTTTATCCATTCCAATATAACTGTTCTTCTCATAACCTTTATGCCTTATTCTCTGATAAACTTACTGTCTCTTTCTGAATTTCCATCATCAGAAATATATCGCTCCACCTTCATGTGCAAGTCATACTTATCATGTGCATCACTTCTGCTAACCGTCTCTCCGGTCGGAAAGCCGTTTTCGTCAGTTATATCAAATATCTCCATTTTTCAAGACCTCTTCTCTGTTCCTGATGACAAAGACAGCAGTACCAACTCCCGCCAGTACAAGCACAAATATTCCATAGACCATCGCAATGAAAGCACCGACAATAGGCGTTTCAAAATCAGAACTAACAAAATAATAGTAATAATATGTACTTAGTATCATTCCGGCAACACATGAAATCAGCAATAACAGCGATGAAAGGAGATACTCCTTCATGCTTTTAGCAATAAAAATATTCATAATGCCCAGTGCTGCTACAATGACCAGCCATATAGGATTAATATCAGCCATTCCGAGCATATCCCTGATTACAAACATTACAAGGGGAATTAGATTTAACCACTTCCAGAACTTCATTTTTCCTCCGCCAACAATTATTCTTTTACAAATTTTATCTCTACCATTTTACACCATTGCTATCATTACAAAAACTTACTTTTACCCATTTAAGGCATGCATATTCCAGCCTACCTGGAACATGCACACCCATGGGAAATAGCATATTAAAGTTTGAGGTACTTCTGAAGATTTTTCAAAGCAGCATCGAGCGAATTGGAAATCATCTGCTGCGATACACCTTCTGCCCTGGCAATCTCTCTTTCAGACAAACCATGATAAAAATACAATATGCATCTGCGCTTCTGTGCCGGCGGCAGCTTGTCCAATGCATCCTTGAATCTTTCATATTCCATTTTCTCCATCACTGTATCCTCAGGCTCTTCCGTAGAAAATACAGAATTCATGTATTCTGTCATTCCCTCTTCGTATCCCGTATAAACATGATGACGTATTCTGCGCATTTCATGCTTCTTCTCATTGCGATCATATTCGCGAAAAGCTTCTCCCTGTTCAGAATTCATGACAACATAGGGCATATACTGTGACAGCTCTTCGCCATATTTTTCAAAAAGAGTCTCCATATCCAGGTCTGTGACAACAGCCCACTTTACACCTCCGGTCATTCCGGGATACTCATATCCAAGATTGATCACTTCATATTCTTCAATATTCTCTTTATTATTCACTTTCCGTTTCCTCCGATTTTTGAAAAAGTCATTAGTTTCAAAAACCGGGAGGTCACGGATACCTACCTATTGAGGTCTCCCAAACAAAAACGTTCAAATCTGAACACAACTCGGATAAAACAGAGGAATTTCATCGTTTTGTGTTCAAATCTGAACGCGCATTTTTAGACAAAATAAAAAGACGGTGCAAAACAGAATACCCATATAAATGGATATTTCCTCTGTTTTGCTCCGCCTTCCAACATCTGTTACTGTTTATAGGTCGCCTAAGCAAACTCTTGCTGCGTGCCGTGTTCTTTCCTCTGTTACGGATGCAACACTCCTAACATGCAGCTCATATCATATTTAATTTTCTATAATAAATAATTACTAAGCACGAACCCTTGCTTTTTTTCTTCTTTCCTTAAATATAAAAGGACCTTCTCCCCAATTTAGAACTACTATTTTTCTTCCGCAAACACGGCAGGGAAGAATAATCTGACCAACATCAAGACTTGTATCACACACCCATTTCCCACAAAAAGGACAGTGAACCTCATAAATACTTTTCTGATGATGATCTGTAATTTGAAATACTGCCATTATCCAATCTCCCACAACAAATATTTTTTCCATTATGACAGTATTATTGGTCCTCCTCGAAGGTGTCCATGCAGACATGGAAAACTCCATTCAGACCAGACATCTATGTTTCAACAGATGATTATATAGAAAACGATTGGGAATTCATAATCGGACACGTCCCTGTCCAGAGAGTACATTTACAATCTCACCAATAAGAATACCATTTTCGAAGCTCTTAACCTTACATTCCATTGCAAGTGGAAGTTCATCAATAAGCGGGGCTTCTACGAATTCGCTCTTTGTAGCATGAAAACCGGCCTTTGAAAATTTGTCCGGGACCTTTCTTCCGGATTCAACGCCAACATAATCGCATGGAACCACCTGATCTTCAGTAGCCATGCTTACTGTGAAAGCTCCTTTCACTGCCAGGTTATCTGTTGTCTTATGATCTGAAAGGCTTATTGTAATTTCTTTAAAATCGGTTGTAATTCCCCAGGCTGCATTCATTGCATTGGGAACTCCATTCTCATCATAGGTTCCTATTATCATAACCGGCTGCGGATACATAAGTGGCTTCGCGCCAAAGTTTACTCTGCTCATTTTGTTTTCCTCCGTTATCCAAATGTCTCACTGACTCTGACAAGTTCATCTCTTATTGAAATGTGCTGAGGACATGCTTCTTCACAGGCTCCACACTTTATACATTCAGATGCCTGTTTTCTGCCATGTCCATTTACCAGCCATCCAAGCTGATGCTGTGCTGCAGACATATCACCATAGGTTGTAAGTATGTTCATGGCAGTAAATGATCCTGAAATCCCTATGTCCATCGGACATACCTTCGCACAATAGTTGCAGGTAGTGCAGGGAATGAGAGGTATCTTCTTAAGTTCTTCCCTGGCTTTTGTAATCGTCTTTTCCTGATCAGCTGACATCCTATCAAAAGTTTTCATGTATGACAGGTTATCCTGCATCTGCTCCAGACTGCTCATTCCGGAAAGTACTACCATCACACCATCAAGATTCGCTGCAAACCTTACTGCCCAGGATGCATTAGATGAATCAGGCTCAGCACCCTTAAATACCTCCTGAACACTCTGAGGAGGATTTGCAAGCATTCCACCCTTTACAGGCTCCATTACTATAACCGGCTTGCCGTACTTTCTGGCCATTTCATAAACTCCCTTGGACTGGATTGCAGGGTTCTCCCAGTCAGCATAGTTTATCTGAAGCTGTACAAACTCAGCCTCAGGATGTGCTTTTAGGATTTCTTCCAGTTCTTCAGGGGTTGAATGGAAAGAAAAACCGATGTGTTTTATAAGTCCCTCTTCCTTCTTCTCTTTTACGAAGGTCCACATATCAAAATCATCAAAATAGTGGGTCCTTCCCTCTCCCAGATTGTGGAGCAGATAAAAATCAAAATATCCCGCACCGCTCTGCTTTAAGGAAGTCTCAAACTGTGCCACCGCATCCTCTCTGGTCTTACAGTTTATCCATGCAGCATTCTTGGTGGCAAGATAAAACTTGTCTCTTGGATAGCGTTCAACAAGAGCCTGTCTTATTGCATCTTCAGACCCCGGATATGCCCATGCAGTATCAAAGTAATTGAAACCCGCATCCAGAAACGCATCTACCATCTGCTTTGTCTGTTCGATGTCGATCTTTGAGTCATCGCCCTCTACCTTTGGCAGACGCATGAGTCCGAAACCAAGTTTCTTGATGTCTTCAGTAATTGCCATGTGTTAACCCTCCTACCTTCTCTTTAGCCATTTGAAATCTACTTTCTCTCTGACCTTCCCTATACATTTTTATTATAGACACCTAAAAAAAAGAAGCACATAATTCATTATAGAACTATGTGCTGTGTTATACGCTATACATTTATCAGATAGTAAATGTTGCTCCAAAAGCTATAACAGGAGTCTTCCCACATCTGCTCATGCATGAAAGTCTCTCTGAAAATTCAGCGAACAGCTTCTGAACTGCTGCATCTCTCTGTGACTTTTTAACTTCTGCTTTTCTTGTATTCTGAACATCGTTAAATCTCATGGTATATTCCTCCTATCAACTTTATGGTTGCTTGGTTGTCTGTGTTTTCCTTATGTCTGTATTATGCTTCATAACCGGTTTTAGAAACACAATATTCATTGGTTTTACCACTTAACCGTTTGGTATTTTTTGCTTCTGGCTGTCTGAGTTGTTCTTGTTTATAACTTATTTATACTGCTGATGAAGAAAAACTAATATCATTATTTTTGTCTTTCTATCCTAATTTTGTGGTAATATATCCGGTTCATAAACTCCGGTTCATAAAACCTTACTAAATTACTAATTAAAATTACTAACTTGAATTACTAATCAAATAGAAAAACAAATTATTAGATATAAACAACAATATATTTGATGTTCTAGGACATAGAAATATGTGATTATAATATTTAAAGAAGCGGACACGTTTTTAGTGAGGAAATCACATGACTCTTGAAAGAATAATAGAACCAAAAGAATATCTTCCAAATGAAAGGAAGCTGTTTTCTAACGCAATGCTAAAGGCAATGATAATTCCACTGCTGATCGAACAGCTCCTTCAGATGGTTGTCGGCCTGGCAGACACGATGATGGTAAGCCATGCAGGTGAAGCTGTGGTTGCAGGTGTCGGGCTTGATACCATGATATATACCATTTTTATCTATCTCTTCACTGCAATTGCTGCAGGTGGATCAGTTGTCGTATCGCAGTACATTGGAAGCAAAGAACGTAGTAGCGCTAATCTTGCCGCATCTCAGATCTATACAATCGCTACAATTATATCCCTGATTTCGATGGTATTGATGCTTCTGTTTGGTAACGTACTCCTTGCAAAAATGTATCCGGACACCGAAGCCATGACCATGGACGCATGCAAAACCTATATGTGGATTGTGTCCATCTCTTTTCCGGCCAATGCCCTTTACAATGCAGGATGCGCCATCTACCGTTCCATGGGCAAGACTAGTGTTACCATGAAGGTTTCTCTTGTCACCAATATCATAAATGTAATAGGAAATGCCATAGGAATTTTTGTTCTACATGCAGGTGCAGCCGGCGTTGCATGGCCAACCACACTTTCATGGTATGTGGCCGCAATTATAATGACAGCCTTATGCTTCAAAAAAACCGGAAGCGTCAATATTGAATTACCCGATATGCTTCGTCTGGATTTTCAGATGGATAAAAGGATCCTTGGCGTAGCGATTCCAAACTCAATAGAAAATACTCTGTTCCAGGCTGCAAAGGTTGTTCTCGGTATGCTTGTTGCAACCTTTGGCACTTCACAGATAGCAGCTAACACTACAGGCCAGACGTTCTGGTCCCTCGCGGCATGCATGAGCGTCTCCATGGGTTCTGTGTTTATCACCATAATCGGTCAGTGCGTGGGAGCCGGAGATTCCGGAGCAGCCAGATGGTACATGATAAAGTTGGTAAAACTTTCCCTTTTTCTTGCAATTATCTGGAATGCATTTGTAATGATATTGACTCCCATTCTGCTCCCACTCTACAGTCTTAGTGCCGAAACCAAACAACTTATAATTATCATCGTAGCAATACACAACATCTTTGCCGCAATAATCCAGCCATTTTCAGGTCCCCTGTCATCAGGACTCCGTGCTGCCGGAGATGTACGTTTTACAATGTGGGCATCCATCTTTTCAACAGTAATATGCCGCACAATTCTTTCATTTATACTTGCAAAGTGGCTTGGTCTTGGGGTAATTGGCATAGCTCTTGCAATGTGTCTGGATTGGTGCATCAAAGCAGCCTTGGATATATGGAGATTTTTAAGCGGAAGATGGATGGACAAAAAGATAATCTGATGATTATAATTGGAGTTCCCTTCTCATACTTGTAAATGCTTTGTTGCTCATTCCTTTATGTTTCCTTTACTGATATGTTCCCTTATTATCTTATCTGTAAGCTCATACAGCTTTTCAGAGCCTTCTCTTGTCTTTGATTGTCTGCCATATACCTGTTCCCTGGTGACACCATGCTCTCTCCAGTCTCCTCCATCGTTACTGTTGTTCAGCATAAGTGGCTGGAGGTTATCCATGGCGTGCACAAACTTTGATTCAGGAGTCTCATTTTTCTCGAACTCATCAAAAAGAGCCGTCAGTTCCTTTTTCTGATCCTCCGGTAAAATCGAGAATATCCTTTCCTTGGCTGCATCCTCGCGTTCCTTCTGGGTAGCAAGCCCCTCCTTATCATATGCATATCTATCGCCGGCATCAATCTCAACTATGTCATGAATAAGGCACATTATCATGACCCTTGAAATATCAATATCCTTATTTGAGTATTCCTTAAGCAGGTACGCCATTATCGCCATATGCCAGGCGTGCTCCGCATCATTTTCATTTCTGCCTTTTCCAGATAGGTGAGTCTGCCTGAATACATTCTTTTCTTTATCTATTTCTAAGGCAAACTCCATTTGCCTTTTCAGTCTGTCATCCATTCCTTATTCCCATTTCTTCCACACATCAGGCTGATATCCCATTGTGGACTGCTTGCCATTTCGCACAACCGGTGTCTTTATTATCTGCTGATTCTCCAATAGTTTTTCCAGCTTATCCTCATCGGCAATATACTGGATAAGTGCAACTGCATCTTTATCCTTCGCATCAGGATTTATCATGTTCATGATGCCTCCATTAGCACTTGCAACAGAGGTAAGCTCTCCCTTGCTCATGCCTTTTTCCTTCATATCAATGAACTGGTATTTGATACCGCGCTCCTTGAAAAAACGCTCAGCTTTCTTTGTATCATTGCACTTCCTGGTGCCGTAGATTTGTATGTTCATCGATTATTCCTCGCCAAAATATTTTTCATGTTTGAGTATATGAGTCGCCGCGACTCCCGAAGGAATCGCGGCTTGCTTCTTATAATTATTTCTTGAATAATCCACCTGCAAGATCCTTGATATCTCCAAGGTCAAGCTTACCATATGCAACTGCAGCCTGTACCTTCTTGATGTCATCTTCACTAACATCAATGTTTGCCTTCTTCAGAAGTGCAACGCCTTCCTTTGGGTCAGCCTTTGCGATCTGAGCCATGAGTTCTTTGTTGCCATTGATTTGCTTGATAATGTCTGCTACGTCTAAAATACTACCCATTTCGTTTCTCCTCCATTCTTTATTATTGTTTACTATCTGTTAAAGCATTTACGCTTTACACTCGCATTAGCGGCCAACTGTCCCCAACTTCAAGTTCATTCTCTGTTAGCCACTCATCCTCTACAGATACATACTTTTCATTTCCATCATCATCTACAAGTGTGACCGAAACCTTGAGCTTTTCTCCCGGCTTCAATTCTTCACATCCATAGTCTCCATCAAAAATCTGCTTTATCTTCCACTGTATCATTTATATCTTATATCCTCTGTATTCCCCAGGATCAGGACTCTCGGACACAAAATCCTTTGCGTCCAGTTCTTCCTCATCTCCAAAGATATTGACCTGCTTTGCTCCTTCTATCATTTCATTATAAGACTGTTTCTCAGCCTCAGTCAGTTCCCTTATTTGCATGTTATAACTAATAAGCCTCTTTATCCCTACGTTTGTTTACTGTCTCATTCTCGGCATTTATCTTTGAAAAACACGGACATGTCTCATCATGATCGTTGATGATTACGCAGGCCTGCAGGTGCGAATATATCGTAACCTCACCAACATACTTGAATCCACGTTTTTTCAGATCTTTGCTGATAGTCTTTGACAGCCCGTTACTAACTGGAATCTTGCCACCGAGCTTGCTGTGTCCGTTATATAAAATGACCTTATTATCAGAGTACGACCACATGTAATTGCAGAAGCTTCCGAACTCTTCACGCACCTTCTGAAAGCATTTTGCATTGTTTATTACTGCCGCGATTTTCCGGAGCGACTTTATCATGTCCTCAGTATCAAGGATCCTCTGAATATCTGTGTCATCATAGGCAGCGATCTTGTCATAATCAAATCCATCAAAGCATGACCTGAAAATCTCGCGCTTCTTAAGCATAAGATCCCAGGAAAGGCCGCACTGCATACACTCAAGCATCAGATGCTCAAACATCTTTTTATCGTCATGCACCGGTATGGTCTCCGTTCCACTCCGGTCGTCGCTAAACGCACATCCCCCGGATGTGCAGCGACCCATTCGTTATCGTGGTACGTCTTATTCCGTTCGTTGAAATCAGCCCAACCGCAATAACCCATGCTGTCACCTTCCAATATTTTTATGTCCACTATAGATTATATCCCAGATGCAACCTTCATTATAGTCATACAATAGAAAAAAGCCGCCTATCAAAGGCAGCTGTTGTTTTAGGGAGGATGCTGTCTGGTTCTTCACCAGACAGCGGTTATGAAAAAGTGTTTTATCAATATTAACAAGAGTTTCTGTCCTCTTGATAGCTT
>CAMVLM010000056.1 GCA_947168335.1 uncultured Butyrivibrio sp.
GGCACTCTTCTTCCTTCTTTTCGCAGCAATGTGCGATACTCTTGACGGTGCAGTCGCCTCTACCATGGTCAGAACTGAACGTGAAAAATGCTTTGGAATTCAGATTGATTCTCTTTGCGATCTTATAAGCTTTGGTGTAATGCCGGCAATGTATGTTTACATTTTATCTGAGAAAAACCTGGTCGTAGGCCTTATCTGTGCAGTATTTGTACTGGCAGGTCTCATCCGCCTTGCATACTACAACGTACTTGAGGAGGAGAGACAGCGCTCTGCTCAGAAGGGAACAAAATACTACACAGGTCTTCCCATTACAACCATAGCTCCGCTGCTTCCCATAACAAGCCTTATAGAAACAACACTTCCGATAAAACACGCTACAATCTGTGCAGGAGCTCTTATTGTTTGCAGCATAGGATTTGTAAGCCCTTTCAGGATCAAGAATCCGAACCTTATCTGCAAAATGCTCTTCGTACTTATCGGTGTTGCTGAAGTTTATCTTATTTTCACAATGGGGCGTGCAATCTCATGAGTAATTCAATATGTCTTTTTCTTTTGTATAAAACAGTTCCGGGGCGTGCTGTTTTAAAGTTCCTTACAGAGCCTCCGATTTCAAAAGCAGCAGGAGTTCTCCTGTCAACAAAACTGTCAGCTTCCATTGTTCCTCACTATGTGAAATCAAACCACATAGACATGGAACGGTTTGAAGTCCCAAGAGGCGGTTACAGATCCTTCAATGATTTTTTTACAAGGAAACTCAAACTCAGATATGTTAAAGCATCTGAATCCGAACTCATCTGTCCCTGCGACGGTCTGCTCACAATTAAGAAAATTGACGAGTCTTCGACTTTTCATATAAAAAACTGTGACTACAGTGTACCGAGACTTATCGGAAGTAAAGCACTCTCTTCAGACTACAGTGGCGGCACCGCATTTATTTTCAGACTCACACCGAGTCACTATCACAGATACAGATTCTGCACAGACGGCAGACTTATAATGCAGAAGAAAATACCGGGCAAACTTCACACAGTTCGCCCTATTGCTCTTGAGACTGTTCCTGTATTTGCTGAGAACAGCAGAGAGCTTACTGTTATAAGAAATGACAGCCTCGGCAATATAATCCAGATGGAAGTCGGTGCTCTGATGGTCGGCAAAATCTCCAACCATAAAAGACTTCTTAAAGATATCGTCAATTCAAACGAAGAAAAAGGTTACTTTGAATTTGGCGGATCCACCATTATTGTGATTGTTCCCGGGGATATAAAAGTAAACCCGGAACTATTAAAACGCCACAAAAACATAGAGGGTGAGATTCCCGTTGTTGTTGGTGAAAAGCTTTCAGAATAAAAAATAAGGTGATGCAAAAATGGAATCCATTTCTGCATCACCTTTTTTATGATTATATTATCTTAATGATTTTTATTCATCCTTAAAGTAGCTGATCGTCTCGGTGAGACTGTCTGCCAGATTCTGCAGCTCTTCAGCAGATTCACTGATAACGGTGAATGTCGCATTGAGTTCCTGCATTGAAGCATTCGTCTCCTGAGTGGATGCTGCGTTCTCCTCTGAGATTGCGGACAGGTCTGCAATGATTCCGACAAGCTCATCCTTAGCTGTTGTGAGCTGTGATGACAGAGCTGCGATATTATCTGCACTCTCTGAAACATTTTCTACATTATCAGCCATGGTCTGCATATTGGCCTTTGTGGAATCAAGCTGCTGTGACTGCAGTCCAAAATTATCATTTAGCTTCTGCATAACTGCAACAGATGCATCAGAATCAGCAACCAGCTGATCTACTATCTTCTTGATCTCATCAACGCTTCTGCTTGACTCTTCTGCAAGCTGTCCAATCTCAGTTGCAACTACCGCAAATCCCTTTCCTGCCTCTCCGGCTCTGGCTGCCTCAATTGATGCATTCAGAGATAACAGATTAGTCTGTGATGCAATATTGGTAATAGCCTCTGAAAAAGTAGCTATACTCTTTGCTGACTCATTTGTGGAATCAATTGTCTGACCAATTTCCTGAACTGAATCCTGCACAATATGACTTGAAGATATGAGTTCATTTAATGAACTCATCGCCTGATCACAGGCTCCCTTCATCTCAGTAGCATAACCGTCAAGCTGCTCTGCATTGTTGGCAATATTTTCAATATCATTACCAATATCCTGTGTATTGCTTGCTGCATTTTCTATGCTTTCAGCCTGAGAAACAGCCCCCTTGGAAATCTCATCCACAGCTGTACTTACCTGATGTGATGCGGTTGCAGCCTGCCCTGCTGAACTGGACAGCTCACCGCCTTCTCTCTTAAGTTCATCAGACATTTTGACTGTTGTCCTGATAACACTACCAAGCTTATCACTAAGTGTCTTTGCCCCATCTGCCAGCATTCCAAGCTCATCATGTCTCTTAAGTGCCTTCTCATCAATGGAAAGCTTAATATTACCCTGTGACAGCTTATCCAGCTCTCCTGCAATTTTATGCATGGTGGATGAAGTTTTATTTGCAAGATAAAAACCGGCGATAGCAATGATTACAACTATAACAAGGGTAATTATTGAAAGCAGCCCTATGATTTTGTTTATCTGTCTTGAAACATCTCCGCTTTCTCTGCCGGAAAAGATAATTCCGATAATTGTTCCGTCATCATTTTTCAGAGGTACATAATATCCCATGTACTTCTTTCCCTCGATTACAAGATTTGAAGAATAGTAATCTTCTCCACCCTTGAGCGTTGTACTTATAACAGCATCAGATGCCTTGGTTCCAACAAGTCTTTCACTTGAACCCGTCTTAAGAATTGTAGTAATAACTCTTGTATCCCCGTAAAAAAGTGTGTAATCAATTCCTGTCTCGCTATGGAGGGTATCCATTAGCTCCTGATACTCATCAAAAACAGGCTGACCACCTTTAGAAAGGTTGCCATTATCATAAGCCCAGTCACCATCCCAGGTGCTGGTCATCTGACTCTCCAGATGTACTGATGCAGCCTTTAGTTCCTCTTTTATCAGCGACTTATATGTATTGTTGATCTCAACTCCGCTGATAACATTCAGGATTACACCCATTGCTATAATTACACCCATAGCAATGTAAATCAGCTGGTTTATAAGTTTCTTTTTTCTTACTACAGACACTGTTTTCTCTGACATAATTGCACCCCCTCTACAGCAACATCTTTATATAATCCCTTACTGCCATAAGAACAAATCCCAGTACGTTTTCAGCCTGTCTCTCCGATTTATACGCATGCCATTCTCTTGGTGGAACCTTAAGCGTTCCGTCCTCATTTAAAAGATCAGTCTCCTTTAATCCGGCTCCATATATATCATCAAAAGGACTAGCCTCAATCAAAACGGAATCTCCGGTTTTTAGAAGCGTTGCAGCAAACTCCTCATCTGATAAAGCCTTTCCCACATATCCATGGAAAATAACCTCTTTAAAGATCATATTCCAGGCAGCTTCGTCATAATTCTGAACATTGCGCCCATATTTCTTACACTGGGAAGGATCCTTTTCCTGCATGATCAGGTTATAGGTTCCTATATCTCCAAAGAGCAGCGCCTTCTCGGACATGATGTACTGCTCTACTGTGTCATATTTTATGCCGTTTATAAAAATAAGTTTCCCGCCATACCAATGTGAAAGTATGCTGTTCTCACTTCCATCCGACTCGTGCCAGAAGCACTTATAAGTATGTGGTGTATTATTTTCATATTCATCTATAAGCCAGTTTATGTCATATTTGTGCCATATTGCTGTTGCAAGTGTAGGCACCTGAATTGGTATTTCTTCTTCCTCTTCACTTGTCCCTTCTTCGCCATTTTCTATCTGTTCTTCGCCTTCTGAAGCAGGTGCATCGCCTTCAGGTTCAGCTTCTTTTTCCTGTTCAGTTATCGAATCACCGGCTTCATTTTCATCTTCGCCTGATTCATTTTCAGACTCATCAGGAGCATTACTCTCTTCCGTTTCGTCAGAATCTGCCGGAGCATTTTCGCTATCATCGTCTGCCTCAACAGGAGCTTTTTCTGTATCATCCTCTGCTTCAGTCAAAGCCTTTTCTGCGTCCTTTGTTTCCTCCGCATCTTCCCTGCTCTTTGTTTTCCTTACAGGTTTCTTTTTCTTAACCTCAGTTTTCTTGGGAGTCATCTCCTTTATTTCTTCCTGATAGATATTTACAGCTGCTTCGTCCGGTATGACAAAACAGATGTCATCAAAAGCCTCAGGATTATCTGCCAGAAAATCTCCAATCGCCTTGATCGCAACCTTTGATGCCATTTCTGCAGGATATCCGTATTCACCTGAGGATATTGCACAGAATGCGATTTTTCTTAAGTTGTTTTCAAGAGCAAGCTTAAGTGCACTGAGGTAGCAGGCTCTTAGAAGCTCCTCTTCACCTGCGGTTCCGCCCATCCACACAGGCCCCACCGCATGAATTATATAGTCACAGGGCATGTTATATCCCAGCGTTAATCTGGAATCACCGGTCTCACAGCCATTGAGTCTTCGGCACTCTGTTCTAAGCTGCGGTCCTGCCACCCTGTGTATCTGACCATCTATACCACCGCCTCCCAGAAGACTGTTAACTGCAGAGTTAACCACAGCCTGGAAGCCGGTTATCTTTGTAATATCTCCCTGGATTGCACGAATCATTTAAGCCCCCTCCGATTACGCATTGAAATGAACTGAACGTAATTTCATTTATTAGAGAAAATACCATCCATATCAATTATACATGAAAAATCAACGCATTTCGGGTCATAAACATTAATATTTTATAAAATAATCGTGTTCCCAAATTTACACTATATCGTATATAAAAAAAATCAAAAAATATGGCGCCGTATCGGTTAACCGACCAACGCCTTCTTATTAAAGATTTTTCAGAGCATTGCTCATTGCTGTATTTACTTTTTCATTCATACTGTCTGAAATCTGTTCACTCAGCATATCCAGAATCCTGCTGCTTCCCCTGGAAAAAGTCATGGCAGAAGATTTCTCTGAAAGCCCCATTTTATCATCATCTTTATGATCGAATTCATAGCGGCTTTTCATTACTGAGTCGAGGCTCCTCATGGCCTGCATTGAATCGTATACTTCCGCGAACTTCGTCCCGAATTTTTCTTTGGCATCTTCTCCAAGGGTATAGCTGCTCTGAATGGTTTTAGTGTAATTGTCAGTACTTAGATATAAATCCGTAAGCCTGTTCATAGAAGAAGAAAAATCAAAGCTCATAAGCATTTCCTCTAAAGAAACAACTCTTTACTATAAACAATATCGGATGAACTCCGATGTCATTTAATACTTCATCCACAGATATTATAGTCCCAAAAGGCAGGCAAAAACCGCCTTTATACAATTTTCATATATTTTTCAAAGATGAATGTATTCTTGCAGGCAGTTTCCATTTCATATAGAATTATAGGCATGGAAAAAACAACTAATACCTACGAAACAACTGAAAACTATGGAATTCCCAAAGCAATTCTGGTGGGGCTTGATCACAGCGCAAAAGACAATACAAAATTTGAAAAATCCATGAAGGAGCTTGAAGCGCTTACTGTGGCCTGTGACCTTGAGGTTGCAGCGACCATCACTCAGACTCTCCCCCATCCTGAGGGCAGCACTTTTATCGGAAGCGGAAAAGTGGAAGAATTAAAAGGCGCAATAGAGATGCTTGATGCTGATATTGTAATTTTCGGAGACCAGCTTTCTCCGATTCAGATAAGAAATCTTGAGCGCATTTTAGATACCGAAGTCATAGACAGAACCGGACTCATATTACAGATATTTGCCAAAAGAGCTCGCACAAGAGAATCAAGAATGCAGGTTGAATATGCACAGCTGCAGTTTATGCTGCCAAGACTTGCAGGCATGAGATCAGAACTCAGCCGTCAGGGCGGAGGCAGTGGCAGACTTTCCAATAAGGGTGCCGGTGAGAAAAAGCTGGAACTGGACAGACGAAGGATTGAACATCGATGCGCAGAGCTAAGGCGAGAGCTTGATAATATCGAACGTGAAAGGGATACACAGAGATCAAGGAGACTTAATTCAGATATTCCGCGAATCTCCCTTGTAGGCTACACCAATGCGGGCAAGTCAACTCTACTTAACTCCCTTCTTGATGCAAGTCACACTGAAGACGTCGAGAATAAAAAGGTCATGCAGAAGGATATGCTTTTTGCAACCCTGGATACAACGGTCAGAAGAATTGATGTTCCGGGACACAGACCTTTTCTGCTCTCCGACACGGTTGGATTTATTGATGAGCTTCCCACCACACTGGTAAAAGCTTTCAGATCCACACTTGCGGAGGCAACTTATGCGGACCTTCTTCTTGAGGTCATAGATTTTTCTGATCCTGAGTATATGAATCACATAGAAGTCACGGAACGTACCCTGCGTGAAATTGGTGCAGGGCAGATTCCCGTGATCTATGTTTTTAATAAAGCTGATCTTGTGGTAGGTGGTTCGGAACACTCCGGAATGACCATTCCTCACACAAGAAACGTCCGAATCTATATGTCCGCTGAGGACGGAATCGGTATAGATGAGCTTGTTACACTTATAGAACGCACTCTCGAAGGTGAAAAGGTGGAATGTGAATTCCTTATTCCATACTCTGATGGCGGTGCCCTGCACGATCTGACCGGATGCTCTGAAGTTCTTAATACCGAATATACAGAGGAAGGCACCCATTTAACATTAAAGTGCGGTAAAAAAGTAGCTCTTAACTATATGAAGTACGCAATATAAATATTTTACTTCTCATCTGATTCTGAATCTTCTTTTGCAGGAGCCTTGGGAATACGACTGTAGGTCTCCGCAATAAGTCTGATACTACGCGCCAGATCATCGGACAGGAAATTAGGCACAAGTCTCCACTGCCAGTTTCCTTCTGAAGTTCCTGGCGTATTTATTCTTGCTTCTCTGCCCTTGCAGAGATAATCCTGAATCGGAATAATGCACAGATCAGCTACAGATCTGTATGCCTCTCTTATAATATCCCAAACCAGGGCACCATAATCCGTATTCATTGAGTTTACATATCTTCTGGTAAAATCACGTTCACCGTCATTTATCTCCTGCACCCAGGCAAAAGTAGGTGTATTATCATGAGTTCCGGTATAAACAACTGAATTCCTCTCATGTCTGTGATTCACATAGATGCTGTCCCAACTTGTAAAACCATACTGAAGTACCTTCATTCCGGGGAAGCCTGAATCCTTGAGGAGTTTTATGTTTTCCTCAGTTGTATTTCCAAGATCTTCCGCGATCATATCCAGCTTTCCAAGTTTTTTCTCAAGTGCATTAAAGAGATCCATTCCGGGCCCCTTCTTCTGCTCTCCCTTTTCAGCTGTTTCATTGCCATAAGGCACAGCATAATATTCAGAAAAGCCATGGAAGTGATCGATTCTTATGGTATCGTACCACTGATAATTTCTCTCGATTCTCTCTACCCACCAGGAATAGCCATTCTTTTTAAGAGCTGCCCAGTCATAAATGGGATTGCCCCAAAGTTGTCCGGTTGCTGAAAATGCATCAGGCGGGCAACCCGCAACGGATGTTGGTGTAAGATCCTTATCCATAAGGAAAACTTCGGGATGTGACCAGCTGTCAGCAGAATCCATTGCCACATAGAAAGGCAGATCACCTATTATCTTCACATTCTTTTTGTGGGCATACTTTCTGATCTTCTCCCACTGCTCATCAAATTTGAACTGAATGAAGCAGATGAAATCTATCTCTTCCTTCTTCTCTGTTTTTACCTTATCGATAGCCTTTTTATCTCTGGTCTTAAGATCTTTGGGCCATTCGAGCCAGGACTTACCCTCCTGCTCATTTTTTATTACTCGGTAAAGGGCATAATCCTCCAGCCAGAAGCTGTGTTTTTCCTTGTATTCCGCAAAAAGCTTTGCAGGATCTTTTTTCTTTTCATCATCAGTTGATGCATCATCTGTAATTTCTTTATCAGAAGATTTATCTTTGGCTTTTTTACATGCCTCTATAAAATTATCATAGGCAACCTTCAAAACCTTTTCCCTGTTTTCGTAGAGCTTGCCGTAGTCCACCTGCTCCTGATTATTTCCAAAATCAACTCCGTTTACATCATCCCATGTAAGAAGTCCTTCTTCTATCAGTACTTCAGGTGAAATAAAATAGGGATTACCTGCGAACGCAGAAAATGGCTGATAAGGCGAATTGCCAAAGCCTGTGGGTCCAAAGGGCAGAACCTGCCAATAACCCTGACCTGATTTTTCCAAAAAATCAATAAACTCATATGCCTCTCTCGAAAAGCATCCAATTCCAAATTTGGACGCCAGCGAGAACACCGGCATTAAAATTCCGCTTTCTCTGTTCATGAGAACTCCCCCTCTCTAAAACTCAAAACTTTTACTCCATTATAGTCTTTCCGGGCACTTGTTACAAACATTTAGATGGTTGTTTTTGTTCAGAATATCAAAAAACCGGCGCGAAGAAATGCTTGAAAACTGCAATATGGCAATAATAATCGGAGTATTTTGTCTCCCTGTTTCCGGGTTATGCCTTTATGCCACTGCATCAGATGACAAATACTCTTCAAGTTTAGAAGAGATGATTTATCTTGCAATCTTTTTTGCATTACTATTTAAAAAGCTCCTCTTATACCATTTCTGATATAAGAGGAGCTTACTTTTAATTATTCTTTTCCTTCGTCTTCTTTCTTATTCTTTCTGCCAAGTGCAATAAATGTTGATGCTGCACCTGCTGCAATAAGAAGAATGAAGATTCTTGTTGTGTCAGTGTTATCTTCTGTTCCACCGCGTCTTGCACCAAGAACGCCGGCCTTCTCAGGCTCTTCTTTGCCTCTGCTTGCGCCGAGAACTGCGCCTGTTTCAGCTGTATTATTTGATGCACTGTTCACAGTTGAAGAACTCTCTGAAGATGAGCTTGAAGAATTACCGGAATCGCTGTTTGCATTATTTCCACCCTTATTTCCGGAATCCTTGTTCTTATCTTTGTTCTTATCTTTGTTCTTATCTTTGTCCTTATCCTTGTCCTTCTTCTTATTCTTATCCTTATCTTTGTCCTTGTCTTTATCCTTATCTTTGTCTTTATCGCTATCAGTATTAGGCTTAACTGTCAGTGTACCTTCTGCAGTACTGAAACTGTAGTTGGTTTCCTTTGTGTTCTCCTTAAGTGTATAAGTAAACTTATTTGCAGAAGAACCAACCTTAGTCTGAGAACCTGTTACATCAAAGTTAGCACCCTCTTCTTTTACAAAGCCATCACCACTTGTAGTAATGTCATGATTTGTAAGAGGCTCTCCATCATAAATCTTCTCTGCGCTTCCTGATGTAAACATTACGCTTCTGGGTGTGATCCAAAGCTTACCAACAATTATGTTGCCCTCTTCATCCTTATTGGATGCATCAAGCTCAAATTCAAACTGATCGGTCACATCTTTGCCACCCTCTGTGATTGAAAGCTCATCCAGGTTGCAAACAAGATATGCATTGTAAGAATCAAGCTTACCATCTTTAAGCTTAACATCTGTTCCGGTACCACCGACAATCTTAAGACCACTGATAACATAAGTCTTACCATCATAGATAAATTCCTTGGATACTGGTTTTATCCTCTCATCAGCAGCCTTCGCAGTAATCTTTCCCTGACTTCCAAGCTTAGCAAACTTATTAAGAATGCTGCCAATCACTTCACCAACAGTTGCAGGTGTTTCCTGTTCAATGTAATCAGTGATTGATATCTCAACATCAGGATCCACACTCTGCTCCTCACCGTTGTAAGGAACTGTCTTCTCAATGAAGCCCTTCTCATTTGCTACAATTCTTAAGACTTTCTTTTTCTCTGCCGGCGGATCATCTTCAATAATTTCAGAATCCTTCACCCATACAGCTTCAAGCTGAAGTTTCTCAATCAGCCCCTTGGTATCTCCAATCTTGAAGAATCCATCTTCATCTACAGTATAGCCGGATCTGTTGTCACCACGTGCGCGAGTAGTGCTGGAATCACTAGTTGAAGCTGAAGCTTCATCAGTTGAATCAGCTCCTGCATTGTCAGAGCCAACTACTGAAGGAGTAATATCTCCGCTCTGAGGATTGTCATCATTTGCATCCTCATCAGAAATTCTGCGGGAGCGAAGCTTCCAGCCCTTGAACGTATAGCCCTGGCGCTGACCAAACATGTTGTCTTCTATAGTAACGTTATCACCAACTTTAACTCTGCTGCCTACATTTGAGTTAGTATCATTCTGGTCATAATTTCTAAAATATGTGATGTAGGTAGTTACATAACCATCAATGTGATCATTTGCCTTCTGACGTTTGTATACATACCAGCGAACATCATCCATTGAGAAATCGTTACCATAAATGTCTTTCACATATGAATCAATCTTACTCTCTACTCCGTCATAGTAAGTATAACCAACTTCTGACTGTGATATTCCTTCGTCCCAGTTAAATACTGATTTATAGTTATAACCATTAGTGAAAGTTGAATAATATACTTTATTTCCGTCTTCCTTTTTCTCGGTAGCATCACCGCTAACCTTATTAACACCTATACCTTTGCCTTCAAGAATAGTATCAATATCAGTTGCAGTTCCTCCCCATTCAATGGCTCCGTTTTCAGGCCAATATCTTGTCTTATCCTGAGCACCTTCTCTGGGTGTCCAGTCGAGATCTTCACCCTCAAGAAGAAGGAAATATCCAAGTTCTCTATATCCAAATTCTATATCAAGGTGATACTGGTAAGGCTTCTCTTCATCAACTGTAAAGTTTGTCTTATCAGCTTCCTTATCATGGTCTGTTAACCCAATATTTAACTTGGTCTTACTATTATTAGCATCCGGAAGAATGATTTTGTCTGTTTTGCTGGCAACAACATTGTTCTTATTAACCTTTAATGTATTAAGGTTAAGCTTAGACAGTGCCTTTGTAACAGTTGTCCAATTATCACCTGTTATATCCCCACTTTCAAGAATTGAAACAGGAAGCTCAATTTCACCAACTGCTGAATATTTGCCGCTATCAATATCAGTAATTTTCAAATCATCTTTGTACTGCTTTTCATCACCTCTATAGGTTGCATATACAGCTACTTTTGCTACTTTTCCTGAAGGTGTACCATCAAGCTCACCATCGAAATGATATTCATAATTATCATTAGCATGCTTGTATACATACCAGATGATGTCATCGTATGTGTAACCCTCATAACGAGAGTCTTTTTCTGCAATCTTTTTAAGCGCTGCAGTAATATTATCCTGAACAGTTTTTGGTACATCAAGGTTATAAATCTTATCAACACCATACGTTCCATAATCGGTTGTATTGGTCATATTGATTACATAGGAATGGTCCTTTGCGTTTGTCACAGGATCCTGATGGAATATAAGGTATTGTTTCTGATCCTCAGTAAGAATGTCCTCCAGCGCATCAGCTGTACCCATTCCAACATCAAAGCCTTCATTATCATTAGGTTTTCTACTAAAACTGTAATACTCTGCCTTTGGCTGACCGTGACCATCAACTTCCCCTGTGTTCGGATTTGTAGGGCGAAGAGGGAAATCCAGCTTTCTAAGACTAAGGGTTACCTGATTTCTTCCCTTTTCTTCATCTGCTATTTTGCTAAGGTCATATGTAATATCCAAATGATAATTTACATGATCTTTAGGAATAAATGAATCATCTTCCTTCTTTGTCTTACTAGGATCATAATACTTGAGTTCTATTTTAGTAGCAGCTTCATAATGTGTAAGAGCATTATTACCTACATTTTTAGTAAGAACATTACTATCATTCTTTAATTCCGAAAATGCTGTCGATATTTCCTGATTATCTTTTAAATACACTTTTGATTCATTGTTCACCGTAGGGAACAGTGATTTCGAAAGATATACTATACCAACAGGAGCATATTCATTGCCGCGTAAATAATCTACTCCTAGCTTCTTTTTAAATGTGTTTCGAGTGCTTTCATTATTTTTAATACCACCGGCTGTGGCGTATACTACAACCTTAACCTTATCATCTGAATTATAAACAAGATAGCAATCTGTAAGTTTTCCACCATCCTTGTCTACTACTATGATTTCATTTGCATCTTTATCATATTTAAAGCCTTCTACAAGGATTGGAGCATTTGACTGTTCAGATTCATCAGCAATTGGTTCAACTCTCTGTCCATATCCATACGCTTTATTTGCATAGGTATAAACATTATCTCCAACAGTAAGATTTTTCTGAATGTTAACATCAGAAAGCTTGAGCACATTCTCAAAGTCACTTATAGTTACCTCTACTTTAAGATCCTTTGAATACTCAATATAATTTCCATTACTGTCTTTTAAATCATCACCATTATCGTCTAAAATTCTAATTCCAAAAGGAAGCTCCTGATTTATCTCTCCATCAGAAGAAGTAATAACCAAAGTATAAATAGAGAAATGCTTCGCTTCAGTTACAGCTTCTGTATTATTTGCGCTGCTTGTAACATCCTGAACCTTGGATACATCATCTGCCACATGGTAAACAGCAGCATCTTCGCCTTTAGCTTTTTCGATATTGGCAAGAGAAAATTTGATTTCAACAGTTCCGTTATTTTCAGGCTGAATAACATTTCCATTACTATCAAGGATTGTGATATCAAAGGAGTATGTCTCTTTAACTTCAACATCTTTGCCTGTTTCTTCATCAATTTTATCTTTAATCTGTTCCTCTTTTGCTTCACTGATCTTCTCAACCTTGAGAGTTGCATCAGCGGGAAGAACACCTTTTTTTGCATAAAGTGAAATAAGAATGCCATCAACTGTAGTTGAAGCAGTGAATTCTTTTTCTTCCTCAGGCTCTTCTGCTTCAGTTTTAGCAACATCTTTATCAGCATCTGCGTCTTCATCTGAATCAGCATCTTCTGTTACTTCTTCCTGCTGGAAGTTTGCAATATAAACTGCACCATCAGTAAGCTGCTCTCCGGAAGGAACAAATGTAGCTTCCTCTGAAATAACAGTCTCATTGTTTGACCAATTTACAAATTTGTAACCTTCGTCTGCTGTTGCAGTTGCGCCTGCAGCTGTCTCTGAAATGCTCTCAGACTCAATACTTACTGAACCACCTGTTGTTGCCTGATAATATACTGTTATTAAAGCAGCTGTACTCTCAGAATCTGCGCTAACAGGAGCATCATTCTCAGAATTATTATCTGCTACATCAGTATTCTCAGTTGCTGCATTAGCGTTTTCAGCTGCAGTATCAGCATTCTCAGAGTCTGCCGGTGCAGCATCTTCACTCTGTTCTGTTGAATTATTGGAATCATCTGCTGTGACATCAGCAGAATTATCAACAGCAACATCTGTCTGCTCTGTAGCTGTATCCTGTGAACCTTCAGTTGCATTATCTGCAGGTTCTACATTAACATCAGCATCATCTGCTATTGATGTGCCCTCCTCAGAAACGGGCTGATCATTATCTTCATTCTCAGTTTCTGAACCAGTCTCCTCCTGATTAGACTCTTCCAGATTCTCACCTGAATTGTCTACTGATTCAGTAATCACTACATCAGCATCTTCTGCATGAACACCAATACTGTTGTAGTCAGATGCAAACGTTGTTGCAAGTACCACAAACGCCAACAACGCCGCAAGTTTTCTAGCGATATTTTTCTTCATGACTTCCTCCTCAAAGAAATAATATTTCATTATTATTTTGAATATATGAAATATTATATGAAATTTAATTTCACATTTGAGGGCGAAAATTGAATATTTTAATTCAAAATTCGTACTTGACAACAATCATAGTCTTGAAATTAAGCGATATTACCGGGCTTGTATATGATTTATGGTGCAAAAAATCCCCCGATTATACATTGATAATCAGGGGAAAATACCTCATTTTTATAATTTTCTGATTAAAGTTCCTTTAATACAGCTAAAAGATACTCGTAGCATCGTTTAGTCGAAGCTACACTGAGTTTTTCACCAGTGGAGTGGATATCCTGCATATCAGGTCCTATTGAAACGCAATCGAGGTCAGCAATTTTCTCTGAGAAAAGTCCACATTCAAGTCCTGCATGAATAGCCTCAATTCTGATATCTTTTCCGTACATATTCTTATATACTTCTGCCATCTTATCACGAAGGGGTGAATCCTCGCGATAAGCCCATCCGGGATACTCACCAGTAAGCTCATGTAATCCGCCGAAGCTTTCAATAATAATTTCCATTTTACGAATAAGCGCTTCTTTTGCAGATGCAACTGAGCTTCTTACTGAATAATCAAGAAGGAAAGCTTCATTTACTGTTCCGGGGCCCATGCTGGCTGCGCCTTTTCCTTCAATAGCACCTGTCTGGTTGGATACAATTTTCATAATTCCAAGATTAAGAGAAGTCTCAACCAATCCTTCAATAGATGCGCTCATGGCCTGTACGCCGTATGGCATTGCGCAGATACATCTTGCAAGTTCAATTACCTGAATGCAGGGAATTACGCCTGAAATAACGGCTCTCTTCTCTCCAACCTCAAGATATGCCTCAACACTGGAATCCAGATTAACTGATTCCATATTTGAAACATCTCCGCTTTCGGGAAGGCAGTCTTCAATAACTTCCTCAACAATAATCTCAAGACCCGGATCTCTACTGCCAAGCTCACTCTTGATATCTTCCTGCACCTTATAAGCAATCTGTGACAGCTTCTGATAAAGTGAGAAAAATGAAACCTCAGGTCCTATAATATTTCCATGACTCTGTGCTGCAAGTCCCATCAGCAATAGCTCTGCTTCACAGTCTGTAGCAATAGCATTATCTGCCACACCGCCATTAAGACTTATAAGACCTATTTCCAAAGCATCTGTAATCTCGAGCAAAAGACGTCCCATGATAACATTGGCATTACCTCTGCCCTTAACGATCATCTCACCTGAATGTCCGCCGAGAAGTCCCTTTACATGAAGCTTAACCTTTATACCACTTTTGTTTTCCCTGTATAATGGTAAAAATCCGTGGAAACGTGCACCGCCCGCACAGCTTACAAGGAGCACTCCCTCTTCTTCATTATCAATATTGATAAATTTGTGGGCTGTGATATCAGAACAGTTAAGTGCCATTGCACCATCCATTCCAACTTCCTCATTGGTGGTAATAATCACTTCAAGCGGAGGATGAGGAATCTTGTCACTGTCAAGAATTGCAAGCGCGTAAGCAACAGCGATACCATCATCACCGCCAAGACTTGTTCCGTCAGCCCATACAAATTCGCCGTCTGTCTGTACAGCAAGGCCGTCCTTAAGCATATCAATCTTAGCGCTTTTTTCCTTTACAGCAACCATATCCATATGTCCCTGAAGGATAACAGGCTCATGATCCTCGTAGCCCTTTGTACCGGGCTTTTTGATGATAACATTGAGCTCCTTATCCTGACGGACATAAAGTTTTCTATCCTTTGCAAACTTTACAAGAAAATTGCTTATCTGTTTAAGATTTCCTGAACCATGAGGAATTCTGCATATTTCCTCGAACCATTTAAAAACTTCTACCGGTTGTAATTTTTCTAATGCCATTGTTTTGTCCCTTCTTGATATATTTATGCTTACAGCAATTTTACCTTTTTAAGGCACATATTTATAATAACACTATCCGTTCCTACTAACAAAGTTTCACAACGAATTATTCGTTATTTCAAGATAATCAGGACCAACCTTACATGTAAGAAACAGAATCTCAACACCTGCCTTTTTTGCATCTTCTATTGCTTCACCAAACTCGGGATGCATTGTAATATTGGGTCTTACTTCATTTACGCCTTCCATCTGAATCACAAAAGCCAGATAAGCTCTGAATCCTTCCTCTTTTGCCCTGATCAGTTCCCTTATATGCTTAATACCTCTGTCAGTAGGCGCATCCGGAAAATATCCAATCCCGTCAATCTCAAGGGTACATCCTTTGACTTCCATAAGATATCTGTCATGTTTTTTCTCCATATAAAAATCTATACGAGAGTCTCCATATTTATACTCAGGCTTTACAATGTTAAAGTTCTGCTTCAAAAGCCACTCCCTGACAACATAATTAGGTGCCTGACTATCTATGTTAAATAGCACTCCGTTCTGTTTTCTGACTGCCACAAGATCATACTTCGTCTTCCTGTCAGGATTATCCGCTTCAACAAGAAAAACTTCACATCCGGGTATCAGTAATTCTCTGCACCTTCCTGTATTTTTTACATGAACAGTCTCTCTTTGTCCATCAATCTCTACATGCGCAATGAATCTGTTGGGACGGTCTATGAATTTTGCCTTTGATATATTAGGATATTTCATACAGCCTCACAAAATGCCAATTATGCAAAATTTATGCCTCTATACATGATAAAACGGCTCGCATAAATTTGCGAGCCGTAAAATTATTTGTTATCGTCAGAAACTGCATTCTCAATTTCTTTAATTACAGAATCTCCTGATCCTGGCTTTACAGTTTTTACATATTCACATCTGACAGTCACACGGTTTGCTCCGCCGATGGTACAGGTAAACACGGTAAAATCCCAGATTCCTTCATCCATTTTATCAACCTCGTATGTGCCAATCTCTTCTATATAAGTAACCTGATAATAATACTGGCGTCCATCCACATCAGTTACAATAATTGTGTCGCCGCTTACGAGCTGATTCAGCTTACCAAAATGTCTCTGATAGTTATGTCCTGCAACAATAAGATCGTTCTCATAAACAGAGCCCTTGTATCTGCAGGGAGAAGTCTTCGCATTCTCCTGTGCCCACTCTGACTGAATGGGAAGTCTGATATCAATGGCAGGTATGGTAATTATTCCGATAAATGACTGCCCATTTACATCCACAGCCTTCATCTCACCGGTGGGATCATCAAGAGCCACATTGGATATCTGAGCATCAACGCCTTCCAAAAGCGCCGCAGCACTTGCACCTGCTGCATTATCCTCATCTCTGTTATATACAATGATACTAACAGCTATAGCAAAACACACTAATCCTAAAAATATTGAAATCTTTCCTCTGGTAATTCTCACAGTAGATTATATCCTTTCAAAAAAAGTCAAACATGTGATTACATTAAGTATTGTACGTTGCTTCTGTAAATACTTCAATAGAAAAATCCCATCCGATAATCCATCGGATGGGACTGAACAATTCGCAAACTTTAGATTATTCGCTCTTCTTTCTGCGCTTCTCACTTCTGATTCCTACACCAATAAGAATGATGCCAAGAATTGCAAGAACCGGTATAGGCCACCAAAGCTGACCTGTCTGAGGAAGTCTTCTTGCACCAAGTACTGCAGGAAGCTCACCTACCATCTTTCTGATAGCGCCTAGTACACCGGGAGTATCTCCACCACCGTTGGGTGTAGGAGTATCAGAACCGGGATTAGGTGTATCGTCACCACCCGGAGGTGAATCAGGCGGAGTCTGAGGCTTTCGTGAATTTACAATAACAAAGCTGTTTTCTCCCTCTGAAACCATTACATTATATTTCTTTCCGTCAACCTCTTCTTCAACAGTAAATGTATGGCCTTTCTCATACTTCCATGAATACTGCCAATTATTCTTACTGGAAAGCTCAACCGTATCAAAAAGTTCACCATCACAATAAATCTTAACTTTGATTGATTTAGGACGATCTTTCTCATATCCCTTATCAACCCACTGCTTAAAAACAGTAAATTCTTCCGGATCTCCACCAACTTTGACTGATTCACGTTTAGGAATAGTGATTACATCATATGCTGCATTCTTCCACGTACCATCCCAATCAGAGTTACCATGCTCATCCAGCATTATGGGACCCGGAACAGGAGCTATAACATCATAATAGATATATTTGGCACCATTAATTTCAATAGGATCACTGTAGCCATAGTAAAGTCCGGTTTCAACAGTACCAAGATCTGCAAAACCATCGCTTCCGGAAGTTGCCTCTGCATACGTGCTGACACTGTTATTTGAAACATAGTTCTTCAGCTTGGTTGTAATAGTCTTCCACTGCTCATGAGTTGAAATTGAGCTCATCTCAGTGATATCAAGTCCAAGGCTGTCGAAGGGTGCCACGAGAGTAAACTCACCGGTTTCTGAAACTGTTGCAATACGATAAACATGAGCCTTAATACCTGACATCTCACCATAGTCCTTGAAGTTATAGTAAATCTTCAAGGTACCCTTCTTCTCCGTATCTATAAAGCCCAGACCACCATTATCGTTTGATGCCTTGGCATAAACACCGGGAACAAGCAGTGCAGCCAGCATGCCCATCAGCGCCAAACTGCTTATTAACTTTCTCGCATTTTTCATAATCTTCATAACATAGTACCCCTTGGTAAAAAACCTTTAACCAGCACCACCTGGCAATTTCCTTTAATAGGTATCAGTATAACAATTAAAGTTTTTTGTTTTTACTGCTTCCGCGAAGCATCTCCTTCGCAATTCTCTTCTCATTTGGATGAGAAGTGCTTATCACAAACCAGATAAACAGTATAAAAATGATAGGACCTGCTATAAATGGTGCTACAGTAAGATTACTATATTTTGCTGCATCTGCAGGCACGATCAGTTTTGTCTCTTCATTATAATCAACACGCTTACCTCTGACCAGCATTCTGTGGGTATTTACACCATAAGGTGTACAGGTAACCAGTGTGACGTAATCCTCTCCCTGGAAAACTCCAAGTCCCTGTGTCTCCTCAGGCAGTACAATTGTAATCTGATCCACCTGATAAGCAAAGGTCTGATTCATTATATGTAAAAGGAATGTATCCCCCTCGATCATCTGATCAAGATCTGAAAAAAGCTTAGCCGAAGGAAGACCTCTGTGTCCCGACAAAACCGCATGTGTTCCGGCAGTTCCTGTGGGAAGTGATGTTCCCGGCAAATGTCCTATTCCAACCTGTAACACGGACTCATCAACCCCGTGATAAATAGGAAGATCCACACCTATATTTTCGATTTCAATATGCCCCATTACTCCGGTTCCGGTGGGGTCAAGTACGGAGTTATACTCCTCAAGCTCCTCATCCGTAAGATTAAAGCTCATGGCTCCGGATGCAAGCTTCTCATTATATTCCCTGGCCTGTGCCCAATACTTCTCATAATCCTCAGCGGATATGCTGGCCAAAGCCTCATCATAAGCCGAAATAGCGCGGCTCTGATTCTTTGTATTTATATAGTTACTGGCAGACGGATACAAAAATATTGCAAGTCCAACAATGAAAATTCCTGCAAATTTGAGGTTTGGTAAATAGTATTTGAAACCTTTTTTCTTCTTTATATTCGTCTCATTCATGAATATTTAATCTAATTCCAAATCCTTTAAGTTTTACAGATTAGTCCCGTTATAAATCTCCCGGCGGGCGGATGAGCCCGCCGGGTACCCTTTAGTTTCTATAATAAGTCATCAGAAACAAGATTCAATATAAGTAAATATTATATAGAAGTTCCCTATCTAATTTGAATCATCCGACTTACTCAGCGTCAGCCTTTCTGCGTACTACGAAGAATACTACAGCAGCTACGATAAGAAGTCCACCGATGATGTAGAAGATTGTTGTACCAATACCACCGGTTGAAGGAAGCTCAACACCAGTTCTGTTGACAATTTTAAGCGCGTTAGCGTTTAAGCTATTGAGATTTTTCTCTACAGTCTTTGTTGTAGAACTCTGAGCTTCTTCTTTTACAAGGTTACCATCTTCATCATAAAATCTTTTTCCACTAGCTTCATAAAGTTCTTCTGTAAGTAGCTGAGGCTTAAGTTTTTCGTCAATATCATCAATCTTATTATATCCATCAGGAGCTTTATACTCTGTTACTTTCAAAGATGTAGTGCTAGCAAGACCAATAATATAAAGATATCCATCATCATCAGTATCCATTACAGCACTTTCAGCTGCATCATCTGCTGCGTTATATGATACTACCTTATAAACACCAGCAGATACCTCTTCAACAACAAGACCTTTAATTGTAAACTGTGCGCCAGCAAGATCTTCGCCATTCTCATTTACCTTATGAATAGCTGCGGCATATGTTCTTATTTCAGCACTATCCTCCCATTCATCATTCCAAGGTTTTCTGCCATTGTCATCGACATAAGGCTTAATTGTGATAGTATTCTTATTAGCAATATTTACATTAACTGTAGATGTAAGCTTAGCTGTGTATGTAATAACAATCTTAGCTCCCTGAGCATACTTACTTGTATATTTGTCAGGATTCTCTGATACTTTATCTGCCCAGTCAATCTTTATTTTCTTATCTGTAAACTGAATTGTTTCTATTGCTGTACCATCAACGGTAATACTTGTAACATTAACATCAGATAAATACTCAGGTAATGTATCTATGATTTCATAATCAATAACCTGTTTAGAATTAGCACCTTCACCAATATAATTAGTAGTATCGAAAGTTGCTGTATAAGTAATTGTGTCTCCGATATTATAGGACTCTGCACCAACTACTTTTTCTGCTGTAGGCGTATTTACATTCTTATCATAAACTGATGCATTAGGATCAGCTGATGTTACTGTAATTGCAGATTTTCCAGTCTCACCATTTTTATTTGTTGTAGTAACAACATAGTAACCATAAGGAAGTCCTGTAAACTTAAGTTCTTCAGATCCGTCTGATACAGCTGAAGCAACTGATGTAGCGCTTTCAGCCCAAGCTTCCAATGCTGCTTTAAGCTCATCTGTCATCTTACTTCCTGTAACTTTTCCATTTTCATCTTTCACTAAAATAGATTCAGCAGGAATAACTACATTCTGCTCATTCTTAGAAAAGAAATCAGCAACAGCATCAGGGATATCACCTTCACACTGATATGCTATCTCTCCATTTGAACCCAAAGTAGCATCAAACAGCTTAAATACTTTGTAAGTTTCTCCTTTAGCAGGATTGTTGATAGTAATAGAAGCACCATCTGCATCAGCAGATGTAGCTGCCATTTCCTGAGTTGCTGCCATCGCAGGAATTGCCATCATTATGCACATCATAGCTGCGATTATCAAAGTTAAAAACTTTTTAAATCCTTTCATTTTAAACCTCTTCTCCTTTTTCTTTTGATTTTGAATCTTGTCTGTATTCGACATAATTTCGTGCGGTACCCCCACACAAGTTACATATATGAGGTGCAAATGAGCACCTATTTAAAATGCCTGAGCATTTCAAATCTTATTTATTGCTGCGAGACTTTTTGCTGCCTCGCAGCTTTGTCTTTGTTAACCTTGAAGATTAAGATTATTCCTCATCTTCTTTCTTTTTTCTAAGGAACTGATTGCCTATAAGTGCAACTGTTACCATTCCAAGTCCGGCAATTACGAAAGGCATTGATCCTGTACCACCGGTTGAAGGAAGAACATTTCCTCCAAGTTCATTAGTAACGGTTAAAGTAAGTACTCCATTTCCGTCATCTGTAACCGTTACCTTTTTAGGATCAGTATCTATTGTTGATCCATTAGAATAGGTAACAACAAGCGCTGTATCAGACACTTCTTCAATATAGTATGTACAATTCGCTTCTTTCTTAACGTTAATAACCTTAGTCCAAGGTTCATTATTGTTTTCCTTCGTATCCTTACTTATCTGGATTGAATCAACAATAATTTCATCCTTACCATCCTTAACTCTATGAAGATTAACTGTAATAGTTGAATGGTCTTCAGTTGTAACATCCACTCCACTCTTTTTCCAAACCTTCTTAATAATAAGTTTTGTTGAAGCGAAATTATTAAATGCTACAGCACTTGCACTTCCGCTTGTATAAGTAGTGAAGAACTCATTATTATGTAGCTTCACTGTATCAGGATTCTCATCAAGGTTAAGGCTACATACAGCAAGTATACTGTCACCCCTAAAACTACTATCCATAGCATATGTTACATCTGCTCCAAGGTAGAAGAACATCTCGTCGCGAATATATATCTCTCCCTTTTCTACAGAGTATGATTTGTACTTATTAAGGTTACTATCATATTCATAGATGGTATGAGGATTATTCCCCTTAGAATAAGTCTTAGTGAATGTAGTCTGTTTCTTCTTAACTTCTACCTTCACATAATATACGGAACGGTCATATACTATTCCTTCTTTGTCTTCAACCTGTTCAGATATCTCATAGTAGTATGTACCCTCATATCTATATGGTATAGAAGCAAACTTGGCGACAGTTGAGTATGTTCCATCCTCATTCTTTGTAACAGCTTTTTCCTTTACCCACTGATCATTTACTTTTCCAACTACCTTCTGAGTGTTTCCGGAAATTGTTATAGCAGCATAAGCTATTCCGTTTTCATCAGTTCCTGATGAAAAATCTCCATAAACAGCTGTTTCAGGCATAGGCTGGCTATTAAGCTTTACAACATTTCCTTCTGAAGTATTAGCCTGATATCCTGTAGGCTTAAGCATAAAGGTAAATGATAAATCATCCGTCCACTCTGTTCCTGAGAAGTTCTTAGTCACTTCTATAGGTCCAACAGGAATACTGTAATAGTTAGCAATCTGTACTGTCTGTGTCTGGGTGGTATTATTCTTATTACCAAGATCGACGCTTCCAACAGACACATTTACAGGTCCCTGATCGTTGAAGCTGGTCATATCAACAGAGAACAATTTTCTCCAGTTCTTTCCGCTAATATCGTCATTTACAACCTTATCCTCATCATCAACCGTAAGATCATACTTCGTTATACGAGAAATCTTTACTTTTTCTCCATTCTCATCAACAGAGTACTCAAGAGTCGTGCTTGTATTGGTAGCAGCATCATATGTAAATGTGTATCCATCAGCAACTTCTTCTACTGCATAAGTTCCAGCAGGCAAATCCTTAATAAGCCATTGTGCTTTACCATTATAGATAGCAACATAAGTTTTTATCTTTTCATGAGTAACAGCATCATACTCATAGGCCTCTCCCTTGTCACCATCATGGCCAACAAATCCCTGCAAAACAATATAATTTTCAGGTTTATTATCCACCATACGGGTAACTCGGAATTTAACCTTAGTCAAAAGAGCATCACCAAATTTGGTATTATTATTTGCATCTCTGACAAAGTCTGATCCATAGTCATTGACAACCATCTTATGGATTCTGAGATTACCAACTCCTTCATTATAAAATGCAACTTCTTCAGCCTTTTTAATTATGTAGTGCTTACCATTGTTGATAATAATATCGTTAAAATACCATTCAACACTATTATTAGCAGCTACATTCTCTTCAAACCATGCAAGTCTGCTATCATCTGCAGAAACTCTGTAATAAGTAATCTTTTGACTCTTTTCACCTGGATTCTCAACCATTACAAAGATATAGCTTGTATCTTTCTTACTGGTAGTATCCGATTTGGCTATATCGTCCTCAGTTATAACAAAATGCAGCTTGCTATAGAATAAATAATTACTGTTATATTTAAATGTAAAGTTGATATCTGCTCCCTTGTTCTTCAGCTCACCATTCTTTGTAACCGTTTCAAGTCTTCCATCACTCTTTAAAGCTCTTACAGTGAATGAATAAGTATGCTCTCCGGGATCCTTACAATTTAAATACTTATGAAGTTCAAGTCCAATACTGCCTTTTTTCTCTTTATTGTTAAATACCGGAATATTGCTTCCATTAACATTAACCTTATTTTTCAAGGACATGTTCTTATAATAAATAGGTGTTCCAACTTCATAATAGTAAGTTTTTACTTTTGAATATTCATTCTGAATCTTCTTACTTACTGTAACCTTGGCATAGTATTCTGTTGAATCTGCTGTATATGCTTTACCCTCGCTATCAGTCGTACCCTTGCTTTCTACAATCCTGTAGATTATGTCTGTGCTTTCGCCTTCTTTAATACGGATGCTTAATAAGCTGAATGAAATGTGCGGCAAAAATGTTGCTATGTGTGAAGC
>CAMVLM010000057.1 GCA_947168335.1 uncultured Butyrivibrio sp.
CAGTGCGCCGCCCCCAGAGGTGGTAAGCTCTGTCACGGAAGCACACACACCTCGCCGCGCCGGCAAGCACCACTACAACAATTCCCACAATTGTTCTTACCATGACCGCAATATGATGTTTCCTGATTTTCTCGGTATAGGACGGTTCTGCATACTCTTTCTGCTCTTCGTCTTCAGAAGCTTCACGCTTTATGTACTTACTAAAATCTCTGACTTCTGCCATAAATGCCTGTCCGCTTATGAAAATTTATAAACTGTAACCGAATCATATTCTCTTTCCGGTCCAAATACAGGATCCGGGAAATTGTCATGATTGATGCAATCGGGATGGAACTGTGTTTCAAGACAGAAGCCATCTCTCTTGCCATAATCTGCACCATCTTTACAGCCTGTAGCTTCGAGACAGTTTCCTGCATAAAACTGGAATGCAGGAAGTGTTGTTGAACACTGCATTGTAATACCACTTTCTGGACATGTAACGGTAGCAAATGTTCTTCTGGTGCCATCAGCTCCGTCTATTATAAAGTTATGATCATATCCCTGTCCCAGTTTGAGCTGCTCGTCATCTGCATCAATTTCCCTGCCGATAGTCTTTGCTTTTCTGAAATCAAAGGGAGTGCCTTCAACGCTTGCTATCTCACCTGTAGGAATAAGTCCTTTTCCTGCGGTAGTTGTCGTGCTTGAATTAAACTGTGCCACATGATCCAGTATTGAACCGGAATCGTGCCCGCCAAGATTGAAATAGCAGTGGTTTGTGATATTCATAAGTGTCTTGGCATCACTTGTTGCATGATAATGAATTGAAACCGCATCATCTTCAGAGAGTGAATAGGTCACACTGAACACTCTGTTTCCAGAAAAACCAAGATCCCCATCCTCTGCTTTCAATGTAAAGGTTACGCTGTCATTATCCTCAGAAGCATCCCATACTCTCTTGTGGAAACCATTCTCGAAATCACTGTGCAGATTGTTAGGTCCGTCATTGATGGGCAATGTGAATGTTTTTCCATCAATAGTGTATTTTCCGCCTGCAATACGATTTGCGCTGGGGCCTACAACTACACCCATAAAGCAGCTGTTTTCCTGGTACTTGGTAACATCATCATAACCGAGAACAACGTCTCTTCTGTCACCATTCTTATCCTTTACAAAAATGTTGCGGATAGCTGCACCGTAGTTTATCACACAAAGCTCTGTTCCATTGTTGTTTGTAATGTGATACCCATAAATAGGCGCACCCTGCTTTGTCTCTCCTAAGAACTCCCTTTTGACAGTCATACTCAATTCCTCCGTTTATTACAGTTCTGTTCTTCCTTCTAATGCTCGTAAGAGTGTAACTTCATCTATATATTCCAGGTCACCGCCAACAGGAACACCGCTGGCAATCCTGGTAACCTTTATCCCCGTAGGTTTTATCAGCTTACTGATATACATGGCAGTGGTCTCACCCTCAAGACTCGAATTGGTGGCAATAATTACCTCGTCAATATCCTCAGTCTGAAGTCTCTGCACCAGTTCGGTCAGTTTAATATCTCCCGGGCCTATACCCAGCATGGGCGAGATCGCACCATGAAGAACGTGATACACTCCTTCATACTTGCCTGTTTTTTCGTAAGCAGCAAGATCTCTGGCATTCTCCACAACCATTACGGTATGATGATCTCTTTTCTCATTTGCACATATAGGGCAAATCTCATCATCAGTTAATGTATAACACTTTTTGCAGTAGTGAACGTTTTCCCTTGCATCAACAATCGAATCCGCAAGGCGCTTAACCCTGTCCTTGGGAAGCCCTATAAGGTAAAAAGCCAGTCTCTGGGCAGATTTACCTCCGATCCCCGGGAGGGAAGCAAGTTCATCTATCAGCTTGTTAATATGTCCGCTATAAAGATCCATTAAAATGAAAGTCCTCCGAGACCTCCGAGACCGCCTGTCATCTTACCCATCATATCGCCCTGGGCCTTGTCTACCTGATCCATTGCCTCATTAACAGCTGCAACGATCATATCCTGAAGCATCTCTACGTCATCAGGGTCAACCGCATCGGGTGCAATGTTTACTGAAAGAAGCTTCTTGTTGCCGCTGACAACAGCTTCAACAGCTCCGCCGCCTGCGCTTGCCTTAAACTCCTTGGTCTCAAGCTCCTTCTGGCTCTCCTCCATCTGACGCTGCATGCGCTGCGCCTGCTTCATAAGATTATTCATGTTACCCGGCATTCCTCCGGGAAATCCACCTCTTTTTGCCATTTAATATTCCTCCATATCTTTATTTACTCTTCTGAATCATCCATATCCTTCTCTTCAAAGGCATTCTCATCATCAAAGCTTTCCTCGCCTGCAGCAAAATCATCCATATCGTCCACCGGTCCCGATACAATCATACCGCCGGATTCATCCTCAGTATATGAATCTTCCGCACCGTCATCCCCTGATACAGATTCCTGCGTATTAAGGGCTTCTGTCTCACTAACCGGCATCTGTTCCTCTTCCTCGGTGACTATGTCAAAATGAATTCCCGTGAGATTGATATACTGCTGCTCAGCAGGTCTGTCCTGACCTGCATATCTCATTTCAAATTCGACATGTTTACCTATCGCATTGTCGAGAACAGCACCCAGCTCATCATGTCCCGGTTCAGAGTTATATTTTTCAACCCTCTCCTTATTGTCCAGAACTATAAAAAGCTTGCCATCGTTACCCTGACTGAGGATTGCCTTCTCCATATATATGCGCATGGGATTCTGCATTTTCACAAGAATCCTGCCCCAGTCATTGACAACTCTCTTAACATCCTCTGCAACTGCGGTTTCAAGGACTTCTTTTGCAGGTGTTTTAACCGCCTCAGCTTTAGCAGCCGAAGGCGCTCCGTTTCCTGCGGTTACTGCTATCTGACCGTTTCTGATACCGGATATGATTTTCTCCGATTCCTCGCTTTTTTCCTCAAGGATACGCACTCTGTCAGTAAGAGCCTCGTTATCATTATCCATCTGCGGTTTGCAGATTCGGATCAAAGCGACCTCTATAAGAATACGTTTTTGAGAGGCAAAACGCAAGTTACCGGACAGCTCCGAAAATACCCTGATGTAACGCATTATCGTATCAATGTCAGTAGCTTGTGATAACTCCTTGAGAATATTCAGATTGTCAGTGGACATATCCACCGCGTCCTCCATACCCTCAGAGGTTGTAACCAGCATCAGATTTCGCAGATACCAGACAAAATCACTGACAAACTGCGTAAGCTCTCGTCCCTGAATTACTATCTCTGACAGAATCTCCAGGGCTCCTGTCACATCCTGTTTTATAAGGCAGGAAAACAGCTTGCCGAAAATAGCGGTATCGACGGCACCAAGCACATTAAGCACTCTGTCATAGGTAAGCTCTTCACCGTAGTTAAAAGCAATACACTGATCAAGAAGGCTGAGGGAATCTCTCATTGAGCCATCCGCTGCCTTGGCTATATATCTGAGTGCCTTATCCTCCACACTGACATTCTCCGCAGTAACAACTTCCTTAAGTCTGTCAGCTATGGTGTCAATGGTTATTCTGTGGAAGTCGTACCTCTGGCACCTGGAGAGAATGGTAATGGGTATCTTATGAACCTCTGTAGTTGCAAGTATAAAAATAACATAGGACGGAGGTTCCTCCAGACTCTTAAGCAGAGCATTGAACGCACCTGCCGAAAGCATGTGCACCTCGTCGATAATATATACCTTATACTTACCTGCAGTAGGGGAATATGATATCTCATCAATGATTTCTCTGATGTTATCAACGCCGTTATTGGAGGCAGCATCTATCTCGATGACATTACCCATGGCTGCTCCCGATTCGATAGCCTTGCAGGTAGGACACTCACCGCAGGGATTACCATCCCTTGGTGTCTCACAGTTAACTGCTCTTGCAAGAATCTTGGCAACAGATGTCTTACCTGTACCTCTGGTTCCGCAAAACAGATATGCATGACCTATCCTGTCAGACTTAATCTGATTCTTAAGCGTTGTTACAATATGATCCTGCCCCTTTACATCATCGAAAACAGGGGGCCTGAATTTTCTATATAAAGCTACATAAGCCATATTAAAAGCAACTCCAGTACAACAAAACTTTTTGACAAAAAATTCTATATAATTATACCGAATTATGCCCACTCCAACAATATCTTTATTGACTAAGAAGCTGCATAAAAGTATAATGAAAAAGTGCGAAAAGTCGCACTATTTTTGTTTTGCAGAGCTACTCAAGAGGTCCAAGAGGGAGCACTCGAAATGCTTTAGGCCGGTTTCCGGTGCGTGGGTTCGAATCCCACGCTCTGCGTTTATAAACAGACAGAATTAAGGAGTTCACGGTTAATACCGGAACTCCTTTTTCATTTATGTCTTATTGCCCAGAATGCCACAGCACTTGCTGCCGCAACGTTCAGGGAATCAACACCGTGTGCCATCGGAATACATACGCAGTGATCACATGATCTGATGGTTTCATCAAGGAGTCCATCCCCTTCTGCTCCGAGGAAAATGGCCAGGCGATCGCTTCCCGTAATTCTTTCATCATCAATGTTCAGCGTATCGTCCCTGAGCGCCATCGCAACAGATGCAAAGCCGAATTCCCTGAGAATATCCGGAGCATTTCCTTCTGGAAGGAAAGTCCAGGGTACCTGAAAAACCGTACCCATACTTACGCGTATTGCTCGTCTGTACAACGGATCGCTGCATCCCTGAGAAAACAAAACTCCCTCCATACCAAGTGCAGCTGCACTCCTCACAATTGCTCCCACATTTGTGGGGTTTGTTACATTTTCAAGCACTGCAATCCTGTGGGCATTTTGGCATATCTCAGATACTTCGGGAAGAAGCCTTCTCTTCATGGCGCACAGCACACCTCTTGTAAGATGAAATCCGGTTATACCGGTAAGAACACTGTCATCCGCCACATATATTTTTGCCTGGGGAAACTCTGCCGAGCATCTTTTAAGGACAGGCGCCGCCTCTTTTTCTGTCTCGTTTTTATCAAGAAGAAGGGATATCGGCTCATACCCTGCATTTAAAGCTCTTTCAATAACTTTGGGACTCTCTGCTATAAAAATCCCGGGTTCAGGCTCATTTATATGATAAAGCCTGTTCTCCGACTGCTCGTTATATATCTCCAGCTCCGGAGCATTCAGATCATTTACCTCGTAAAAGGTAATACTTTCAGACATTCAGATCTTCTCCATATCTATATTTTTTAAGGAATGAATTCACCGAAACAGGTGCAGAAAACAGCATACCCTGAAGATAATCACATCCGATAGCCCTCATCTTATTTGCCATTTCCTCTGTCTCAATGCCTTCTGCGGTAATGCTGAGTCCAAGGCTCTTAAATGCACTTATCATCATCGGCAATACCGCATCCATGGAATTACAATAATCCCATACGATCTCCATGTCTATCTTAATCGTAACAAAAGACGTTTTCTTTATTCTCATCAGGTTGGAATAACCCTTGCCATAATCATCAAGTACAAACCGGAATCCGTTTTTCTGCATAAGGCGAACCTGCTTTTCCATCATCTGTTCGTCAATTATGGCTTCCTCCGTTATCTCCAGATGTATCTGATCAGGTTTTATCCCATATCTTCTTACGATAGTAGCAAAGCGGTCTCCGAGGTCAGGCCTCATGAACTGAATGGGAGAGAGATTCACGTTAATGTACTTCATTCCCATTTCTTCGATGTTATTATTGCATATAAATCTGCAGACCTTTTCAAAGACCTGTTCACCAAGCTGATTTATGCGTCCATTTTTCTCAGCAACGGGAATAAATGCTCCCGGAGGTATTATTCTGCCTTCACTGTCCCGAATTCTGGCAAGCGCCTCAGCACCTATCAGCTTACCGCTATTTGCCTCAATCAGCGGCTGCAGAAAAATCTCAACAGCATCCTGATCTATGGCATTTTCAAGGGCCCGCTTTACATAAATCCTGTCCTCATAATCCTGCAGGGCACTGTCATCTGCAAGTATGTTGAAATCAGATCCCAGCTGGTCAGCTTTTTCCAGCATAAGACCAATTGTATTTATTATCTCATCAGCATTTTTATAACCTTCCGAACAGTCTATCAAAGCAAAACCGACCTCAAGGTAGAGTTCAGCATTATTGGCGCGCCAGGGCTGCCTGAACCTGTGTCTGATCTCATCATGTATATCTTCCCAGTCCAGCTCAACATTTCCCAAAAGGACAAATCTTCCGGTCTTGTAATAAAAGAGCATTACCTCCGGATAATTCCTATGTATAAATGACGCAATCAGAGAAAGTCCCTGATCAGTCTGAACCGATCCGTAAATCTCACGGATTTCATGATAGTCACGTATAACAAATGCCAGAAGCTTGAATCTTCCTGTTCCTTCTTTTTCTGCCACATATCTCCTCAGGGCATTGCTGTTAAAGGACATTACTCTGTTTTCAAGGAAAAACTCCGGATTCTCGAAGCTTAAAAAGATGATCATTATCGCCATCAGACTGAATGTATCAAACAGCATATATTCAGGCATTACAATTCTGAATACAGTTCCTATAAGAAGGACAAAATTATAGAAAAAGATGCTGCGCCTTTCGCGTACTCTCAGCACTCTGTCACGGAATCTGTATAAAAGTGAAAATGAATAAAAAATATAGAAATAGTAGCAGACATAAATAATAAAGTGGAGCGGGCCTCTGGCATAACCATCATCACCAATATAAAATATAAATCCGCCAAAGGTTCCAAGAACAACAATTGAAACACTGACAATAAAGGGGGCTCTTACAAGCCACGTCCTGACCATATTTTTCTCAGGATCCAGATGAAGAAGCGTAGCAGTGTAAGTAAAGATAATAAAAATCCTCAACAGGAAGAACACAAAAAATGCCGAATTAAACAGGATAAGTATAAAGCCGGGCATCTCTTTATAATTGTTATCAACCCAGCTGGACAGCACATCTAAAACAATGACTATTCCCTCGTTGATCAGCAACATGTGAAAAGTCTTGTTCATTTTAATGGGTACTCTCGGAAGCGCAAAGAAATACCCCATAATTATTATCAATACCAGTATACTGGGCAATATAAAACTATAATCCCAATAAAACATAAATAAACCTCTTTATTTCATTAAAAACCCATTTCATACGCCTCCACATTTGTTCCTACTTTAATCATACTTGAAAACAATTTCAGAACCAATGTAATAATTATAAATTTTCTATTTCTTATATAGAAAAAATTAACTATAATGGTAAAAATGCTATATATATTTTGGAGGAAAAAATGGGGAAAAAATCCATAAAGGAAGACAAGAATATTTACTTTGCAAGCCGTGAGGAAGCAGGTCTCACAAGAGCACAGGCAAGTGAGCTCATAGGCACTATCAGCGAGAGCAGACTTGAGAAGCTTGAAACAGGCAAAACAACCATCTATCCCGAGGATGTGGTTGATATGGCCAACGCATACAAAAAGCCTGAGCTTTGCAATTATTACTGCACACACGAATGCCGTATCGGTCAGGACAACGTTCCCGAGGTCAAGCTTTCATCTTTATCAGAAATAGTTCTCGGCATGCTTTCAGCTCTTAACTCTATGGAGACACAGAAAAACAGGCTTATTGAGATAACAGCTGACGGAATAATCTCTGATGACGAGCTTCCTGATTTCGTTGAGATCCAGAATCAGCTGAACCAGATCGATCACACAGTAGAATCTCTAAAAATCTGGGTTGCAAATACAATCGCAGAAGGCAAGATCAATAAAGAAATGTTAAACAAGCTTTCAAAGCATTGAATAAAAAATTGAAACTAATAAACCGTCCCGGGCCGAACTGCTGATGCAGTTACAACCTGAGACGGTTTTATTTTATCTCTTATATGTCATTGCCAGCCAGTAGAAATCATGAGCAGGAACAGTGACATTCTTGGCATCGAACCTCTTTCCTGTCATAAGGTTCTTGTAATTGCCTTCCTCATTGATGAAAGCTTTTTCATCATAATCACCGAAGTTAAACAGGGCAATCAGCTTCTCATCCCGGTAGTATCTTCCGATTCCCAGTACACGATCATTGTATGTCTCAACAACCCAGGCATCTGCCGCACTGTCAAAAACTCTGTGCTCTCTTCTGATTTTGGCAAGTTTTTTTATCGCATCGAATATCTGCTTTTCACGGGTGCCTTTCTTTCTGCGGTTTTTAGCACTCTCCCAGTCAAAATTACCGCGGTGTAGATATCTGCTGTCACCCCACTTGACCGGATCCTCATGATATTTGTAGTCATTGAGCTGACCTATTTCATCGCCGCTGTAAAGCACCGGTATTCCGCTCTGTGTCAGCAGGAATGCATGGAGCATGATATCCAGCTTAATTGCCCATGCAAGCTTATAATCATCCCTCTCATACTCCGCTGCCTCTATTCCGCAAAGTGAAGCAGTTGTTCCGCAGAGTCTTGCATCTCCCAGCGCGGGATCATCATTGTAAAGCTCACCTCTTGAAGAAGAATTATTTATGTATCCTCTCAAATAGTCATTCAAAAATCTCTTGTGATCTACCTGCTTTACACCAAAGCCTCTTAAGAAATCATAATCAAGGCCCCAGCCAATATCATCATGGCATCTTAAGTAATTAAGGAATATATACTGCTTCGGAAGATTGAAAATGATTCCAAGCTGATGTTTCAAAAGCTTAACATCCTTGGTTGCAACCGTGTGCCAGGTTGTTGCCATGGTTGTAACATTGTAAAGCATCTGACATTCCGGCTTCTCCAGCGTTCCAAAATAAGGAACCACTTTGGAAGGCTCCATAACAACCTCTCCAAGGAAAAGCGTTCCGGGACATACTATCTTGGCAGCGATATGCATCATACGCACGAGAGTATGAACCTGAGGAAGATTTCTGCAGTTTGTGCCGAGAGTCTTCCAGATATACGGAACCGCATCAAGCCTTATGATATCCACGCCCTGATTGCACAGGTACAGCATATTTGCTGTCATGTCATTAAACACAGTAGGATTTCTGTAATTCAGATCCCACTGATAGGGATAGAAGGTTGTCATGACAACCTTGCCGGCCTCTCCGCACCAGATGAAATTACCGGGGGCTGTCTGCGGGAATACCTGCGGTACAGTTTCTTCATAGTCGTTAGGTTCTGTCCAGTCATCAAAGAAGAAATATCTTTCCTGGAATTCTCTCTCTCCCCGTCTTGCACGAATTGCCCACTCATGATCCTCACTTGTGTGGTTCATTACAAAGTCAAGGCACAGACTCATACCTCTTTCATGTAAATCCCTGGAAAGATCTGCCAGATCTTCCATAGTTCCCAGTTCAGGCTGTACTTTTCTGAAATCAGATACGGCATAGCCACCGTCACTTCTGTCCTTAGGGCTCTCCAAAAGCGGCATAAGGTGGATGTAGTTGACGCCACAGGACTGAACATAATCCAGGTGTTCCTGTACGCCCTTTAATGTTCCGCCAAAGCAGTTTGTGTACATGAGCATACCCATCATATCGCATCCTGTATACCAGGAAGGATCTGCCTCTTTTTTGGCATCCCATTCCTTCAGGTCCTTAGCCCTGTTATCATAAAAATATCTGAGCATAGAAATGAAATAATCAAATGCATGCTCATCATTATGATAGAGCTCGCCATAAAGCCATTTGAGTTCATCCTTATACTCAGATAATCTTGTTTCAAAAACCGTATCGGTCTTTTTTCTCATGTTGTATCACCTCATAAAAATATATCTCTACCCATTATACAACGTAAGAACCAATACCGCTAATTATATGTTTTTTATTTTTCACGCCGAAGTCCCGGATACTCTGTCTAATCCGTACTTAATAAGTAAATCTGAAAAATTTGAATCCAGACCATTATCCTCATCCTGAGATTCAGAATCCAGGAAATTCTGATATGAACTGAGGGCAGAAATCGCATTCAGCGTTGAATTCTGTAATGTACCAAGTGTGGAATTATTAGATGAGTTATCATCCGAATTAGTTCCTACAGCAAGATTTTGAAAAAGCGAAGAAGTAAAGTCTGCAGAATCCGTGAGTGAATTCTGAAGAGTATCCTTCATAAGTGCAGCCTGCAGATAATTCTGCATAAGCAGTTCACTTCTTGCTTCGCTCTCAAGACCTGTAGTTGTTTTTGCCGATGCAACATCCTGTAATTTTTCTGCAGTATCCTCGTCGACACCCTTTGAATTAAGCACGGAACTCAGAATATTAGAGAATGATCCGCCATTTTTAACCAATGATACAGCATCACTAAGAGATGATATATCCCCCACCGTACCGGTGGTTTTATTTGTAAGTGATGTTATTCCGTTCAGTAAATTTGCTGACTTATTAGTATTAGTAAGCGATGAAAGATTAGAATAGTCAGATACTATAGAAGAAAGATAATCGTAATCCATGTCCCCCACACATTCCACAATATATTGTGGCTCCCCATAATAAAAAACTATATATTGCCTGTTACCAGATTATTATCTCACATTTTTAATAAAATGCAAACAAAAACACCGGTCTGCCAAAATGACAAACCGGTGAATAATCCATTTAAAAAATATTACTTAACAGTAACGCTTGTGATGTGAGGGTTAACTCCCTGATACCAGTAAAGGAAACCTTCCATATCTACCACATCGCCAACCTTAAGTGACTCAACTGCCTTGTAAACATCTGAATCCTTATCGCAAAGGTAAGACTCTACAGTGAATGAATATGTCTTGCCATCAACAGAAACGTTGAAGTAAAGGTCATCACCCTGTGTGCCTGAACCATCCCAGTTGTAAAGGTAAGCTACTTCATTACCGTCAGCATCTGTGCTGGGCTCAACTGTCATTCCCTTGAATGCTACGAACTCGTTCTGGTGATCAATGAGTGAATCATCAGCAAGAAGTGATGTAACATCCTCAGCCTCTGCTACGAAATTGCCATCTTCAATCTCAAATGTAGCATCAGTAATCTCTACTTCGCCTTCCCACTCTGACTTGAAGCCTGAAACCTTAATCTTTGTACCAACCTCAAGCTGGTTGTACTCATCCTCTGTGCAAGGCATGTTGTAAAGGAAGTATGCGCCATCCTCAGCCTGTGTATAGAAAGTAGCAACACCTACGCCATCTTTCTCCCACCAGCCCTGTTTAGCCTGTACATAAGTCTCAACAGTTACGGCTGACTCATTCTCTGCAGCAACATACTGCTCATGTGTCATAACTTCGCCTGTTGCTTCTGCTGTCTCATCAGCTGCCTCAGATGTCTCTTCAGTAGCCTCTTCTGTTGCTTCTTCAGATGTCTCCTCAGTAGCTGCCTCTGAAGTCTCTTCTGTAGCCTCAGCAGATGCCTCTTCAGTAGCCTCTACTACAGCCTCAGAACTCTCAGCAGTAGCTGCGTCATCTGTCTTGTTTCCGCCACATGCTGTCATGCTTACAACAAGACCCATTGTTAACAGTGTTGCGATTATCTTTTTCATAATCTTTCTCCTCTTTTGTTGGTCGGTTACCAAACTATTGGCTCACCGCCTGGTTTATGGTTATTTATTCCTCAACATCAACTGTTCTGATGTGGAGTTCCTCTAACTGCTTCTCGGAAACCTCTCCGGGAGCATTCATCATAACGTCCTGTGCGTTCTTGTTCATCGGGAAAGGAATAATCTCTCTGATTGAATTCTCTCCTGCAAGAAGCATGATCATACGATCAACTCCGGGCGCGATACCTGCGTGCGGCGGTGCACCGTAGCAGAATGCATTGTACATAGCGGGGAACTTAGCCTTAACATCATCCTCGCCAAGACGAACCATCTCAAATGCCTTGATCATGATCTCAGGATCATGGTTTCTGACAGCACCTGATGAAAGCTCAACACCGTTACAAACAAGATCATACTGATCTGCCATGATATCCAAAGGATCGATTTCGCCGCGTTCAGCTTTAAGCAGAGTCTCCATTCCACCACTGGGCATTGAGAAAGGATTGTGGCAGAACTCAAGCTCTCCTGACTCCTCACCGATCTCATACATCGGGAAGTCAACAATCCAGCAGAAGGAGTACTGCTCCTTATCCATGTGTCCGGGAACTGCTGCACCAAATGTCTTGATAACAACACCTGCTGTCTTCTGTGCCTGGCCAAGCTTACCTGAACCAAGAACAACAAGATCAGCTGCTTTAAGTCCAAGTGCAGAAATAACTGCATCTTTGTTTTCCTGAACGAACTTTGCGATACCGCCGACAATCTCTCCGTTCTCATCAAGTCTGAACCAGTAAGGCTTAGCGCCTGCCTGTACCTCAACGTCTGCGATTGTCTTATCAATAAACTTACGGCTCTCCTTAAAGTCAGAGATTACTACAGCCTTGATACGAACATCTGTAGGATCACCTGCCTTAAGCGCTCCTTCACTTGCTTCTGCTGCTTCAGCTGAAACTGTTGAAGCAAAAGGACCGAAACCGCAATCCTTAAGTACTTCTGTTGCATCCTGAACAACAAGATCGATACGGAGATCAGGCTTATCTGTTCCGTATTTCTCCATTGCCTCAAGATAAGGAATTCTTGCAAAAGGAGCCTTGGAAGCTCTGTCATAAGTACCATACTTTGCAAAAATAGGAGGAAGAACATCCTCACAAATAGCAAATACATCCTCCTGGGATGCGAAAGCCATTTCCATATCCAGCTGATAGAACTCACCCGGACTTCTGTCACCTCTTGCATCCTCATCGCGGAAGCAGGGTGCTATCTGGAAATAGCGGTCAATTCCTGATGTCATAAGAAGCTGTTTGAACTGCTGCGGAGCCTGGGGAAGAGCATAAAACTTTCCGGGATGCTTACGAGCAGGAACAAGATAATCACGAGCTCCCTCAGGTGATGAAACAGTCAGTATAGGTGTTGTGATTTCCATGAAATCATGCTCTATCATTGACTGTCTGAGAGCAGCGATTACTTTACTTCTAAGTACGATATTCTTCTTAACCTCAGGATTTCTAAGGTCAAGATAACGATATTTCAAACGGGCAGTCTCGTCCGCCTCACGGCTTCTGTTTATCTCAAAAGGAAGCTCATTATATCTGCAACGGCCAAGAACTTCGATCTTTTCAGGAACAACTTCGATATCACCTGTTTCCTGCTTGGGGTTCTTGGAACTTCTCTCTCTGACGGTACCCTCAACTGAAATTGTTGATTCCTTATTAATACCTTTAACGACCTTCATCATATCTTCACTCTCGATGACGATCTGTGTTGTACCATAGAAATCCCTGAGAACAACGAAGCCAAGCTCAGCTCCTACCTCTCTAAGATTCTCCATCCAGCCCACAAGCTTGACTTTTTTGCCTGTGTCTTCAATTCTCAGCTCACCGCATGTATTTGTACGTGACTGCATCATTTTTTACTTCTCCTTAAACAACAATTGTTAAATCACTGAAACATTTTACATCTTTTCATTTTTTCCTACAACTGTTAAATCACTTATTTATACTCCTGGGAGATACACCATAAAACTTTTTGAAGCAATTGGAAAAATAACTGACATCACTGTATCCAACTTCTTCCGCTATTTCAGCAAGCTTTTCGTCAGTCTCAAGAATCAGGCTTTTTGCCTTCTGCATTCTGAACTGCGTCATGTACTCCTGCAGGGTCATGTTCATCTCTTCCTTGAACATGCGCCTCAGATAAGTCTGATTCACCAGAAGTTCACCTGATATGTCCGCAACCGACAGCTGATTATTATAGTAGTTTTTCTCTATATATTCTTTTGCTGCCACCGCAATGGAATGGGACTTTGAGGCAGTTCGTCCCTTCTGGTAATCTATTCTTTTTCTGTAAAATTCTATGACCTTATCCCGCATTTCCTCTCTGGTCTTCATGGACAAAAGCTCTTTCTCCGGAGAAAAGCCTTTCCCGAATATTGCCTCCGTTGAAAAACCCGCCTGAATAATATTGGTCATAAGAACGCTTACTGCACCTGAAAGAATATTCACATCGGCAATCGGTGAACTGCCCTGATTTATTCTGGTCCATATTTCCCGTATGGTTTCCTCAGCATCATCCGCCTGAAGGGTTTTGTGATAAGTGTGACCGACAGAGCAATTGATATCAGAAGAAGCAAAGCCGCAACCGTACTGGTAATAAGCATGATTAGCCTAAGCTCATCCCCGGACACATTGAACTTATTCAGGTTTGTGATTCCAACCAGGATCCAGTGATACGACTTTATCTCATTTCTGGAAATAAGATATGTTTCATTTCCATATCTGAGCACCGCTCCCTGCTCATCAAATCCGAATATGTCATAACCGGAATCCTCAGAGCTGTTCTTGTTTAAGTTTTCAAAATGGAATCTCAGTTCTGCTTTTTTACCATTTATTTCAAGAAGTGCATCTTCTCCAAGATACAGTTTTTTCTGAAGTTCCGCGCTTTTAAGAACATCCTCGTCATACTCTTCACTAATGCAGAATCCTTCCATATCAAAGAGAAAGTAATAGCTTATTTCGCTCTCTGCAGATTCCACAAGATTGGTTTTATCCAGATTTATCAGGACATATCCCAGCCCCTCACCTGTCACTGTGTTTATTACCCTTTTCCCCAGTGTGACAACCTCTTTTTCAGGTCTGCTCATGGGGTTGTTTTCCGCATTCATAAGCAGGGTTTTACCATTTGTACCTTCCAGGGATTTCACATAAAAACTGTCCCTTATCTCATTTGAAAGGTCATTAAGAGACGGATCCGTTGTGATAAAAAGGCCCTCGTCGTTCAGAAAAACAATGGAAGAAATACCACGATAAATAAGCAGATCCTGACTCATCTCGGACAGGATTCTGCTTTCTCTTGTGACCCTTTTCATGCTTCTGTCATTGTAGAAATCACTCAGGGAAATAGTGAAGTTATTCGAACAGACAGTTCCATTATCAATAACAGCGGCGATTCTGTCAGACATTATCTTGATATTCTCCTGAATCTGTCTGTTTCCGCGTTCCGTAATAGCTCTGTTATAGAAAAAAACCATGAGACAGGCCAGTGTTATCATGGGGATAAGTGCCACCAGCGCTGTCATCATTGCAATTTTATACTTTAGAGAGATGTTCCTGAAAAGCCTGTTATGCCTCCCATGCAGCTTTTCCATCTCCTTTACGGTCATTTCACTCATAGGTTTATTTTACATGTCCTCAGTCTCATAGGTCAAAACATATTCCGCATGCCCCGGCAGCTCATCCCATTTACTCATAATTCTCTCGATAGGCGTCTGACCATTCCTGGAGGACGTATCCGTCATTATAACAATTACCTTACTCTTACCATTTGGTGCCACAACATCGTTGCTTCGAAGATTAAGCGACAGTATTTCAATGAACTTTTCAACGATCTCCCGTTCAACCTCTTCGCCGCCCACACGTTCAATCTTAAACTGCACAATCCAGACATTTACAAAGGTGCGCTTTGACATTCTTACAAATAATCTGTAAACCATCTGCAGTTTTTCAAAATCAACAAGGTATGCACCTTTGTTAACACTGCGCTCGCCAAGGATCATCCTTAATCCTGCCAGATCCGAATTCTGGATATCAGCACCAGTCTCGGCTGTACTGGTATTATGATGCTTATAAACAGAATAACCATGCTTTCCGTTTTGCTTCACGATATAGAGAGCTTTATCAGCTTTTCTGAAAAGCTCACCAAAATCAGTCCCGTCTTCCGGAACCAGAACAGCACCTATTGAAACACCAATGGGAATATCATAATCCTTTCCAATGACCTGAATGCAGACCGTGTTCATTCCCTCATTCAGGTATCTTGCCTTTTCAGCCACCGCACTTTCATCCGAGGTCCCGTGAATGAAAACAACAAATTCATCACCGCCAAATCTGCCTACGAAATCGTCATCACGAATGCATGACCTTATAAGCCCCGCAAAGCCGGCAAGGACCATATCTCCCACATCATGGCCCTTAAGGTCATTTACCAGTTTGAAATTATCGATATCGATCATCATGAGAATACCGCGACTCTCCTGGCATATTCTCTCAAGCTCCTGCTGTGAAAATACCTTGTTCCAGAAACCTGTCATGGGATCGATTTTGGCTTCCTTCTGCCATCTTTCCAGCGAATTTATACCAATCCTGATATTTCCAATGAGCCATCCTATAAACAGCACGAAAAGAACACAGACAGTAATAAGGTAGACTTTAAAGTACATCCTTTCAAATATCTGTGATTCCTTGACTATACTAAAGGTAGCGCTCTTTGTAATAGTATTGCCTGCGATATCCATGACATCCACATGGAGCGTGTACTCACCATATGGCAGGTTCATATAGCTTAGTGACTGTATTTCTTTCTGGAGACAATAGACACCATCATCTCCTGAACCCTCAAGATAAATATGAAGAAGTGGATTGGACAACGTAAAGTTCAGAACAGCAACCTCAAACTGAATGCGTCCGGATGTGGCCTTAATCGCATAGGTTCCGTCAGCCAGGGGCAATACTTCTTTACCATCTGCCATAAGTCTGCTGATCCTGATATCGTAATCGGTATTGAAGAATTCCTCTGTATCGACAGGAATGCTTCTTACTCCGTCCGAACAGCACAGATAGAGATTCTCTCCGTCAAATGCCGACTTGGAATTTGCCGTCAGACTTGAGTAAAGGCCCCTGCTCTTATTAAGAACAGAATACTTATACTCTTCATTGTTTATGAGAGCTTCCTTATCAACAACAAAGATTCCTGCGCTGGACATTACCCATGCATTACCGTTATCCGTGAAAAATACATCATAGTTGTTCTTGTAAGGGAAGTTATTCAGCTTGGTAATCTCATCATTCTTGAAATAGTAAAGGGCATTGCTGGAAACAAAGATATAATCCTCATTTCCGCAGGGCACAATTTTCAGCACCACAAGGGAATCCAGTCCGGACTTTGTAGCGTACTGTTCAACTATTTCCTTATTTCTAATGCGGTAAATGCCATCCCCATCTGTTCCCGCAAGAATATCTCCATTACCTGTCTCAACCATGGAAAGCACCTGTGTGGTGACTCCTTCGTTTTCTCCCATGGTCTTTGTAACAACACCATTCTCAATAAAATTAAGGCCTGTGCTGGTGGCTGCGGCAATAGTTTTATCCGACAGCTCAATGGCAAATCTGAACCTGCTGCCCTCAGTTCCACTACCGTCACTTTTCTCGTTATAGCAATCTACTTTTCCATCTGCTCGAAGCACTATGAGACCGTTTTTACCATAGGTGCTGACCCAGAGATTGCCTTCACTGTCCTCCATCACATCCCTGACCCTTACATTATAAAAAAGTTCAGGATGATCTATAGGCACTGAATAATAAGTCTTTAAATCTATCCGCTTGAGTCCCGAATTGGTTCCCACATACAAAAAGCCGCCTTTGATAATGACACTGTTTACGACATCTTCGGGAATATTTGCCTTGGCAAAAATATCCTTAAACGGATTTCTGGAATAGCGGACAATTCCCTGTTTGTTCGATGCAAACCAGATATTTCCCTGATAGTCTGTAAGAACATCCGATACGGAGCTGTCGAAATTCTCAAGAGAAAGATCTGTTCTTGCTCCCTCACTTGTAATGAAACCGGCGCCGGATTCACAACAGTAGAAATATCCGCCATTTTCTTTGGAGTAATAGATTTTGTTGAAATACCTGCTGTCTCCCACCAGATATTTATGTCCTACAGTAATCTCATTATCTACGAGGGTAATCTGATAGATTGAATTGTCGGTGGTTCCCACCATAAAATTGCCGCTGTTATCCGAAGCTACAGCTGCATAATAAACGCCATCCTCATCAAGCGCTTCTTTATCGATAATATTCTTATCTTTAATGAAAAAAAGTTCCCCCGAGTTAGTAACACCGGCCAGAAGATTACCATTACAGGACATGTCTCTGACACCATAAAGCTGATCTTCCTTAAATGAATGAAGATTCCCTTTAACATCAATCATGCAAAGTCTTGTGGCTGTGGCAACAAACACATTTCCATCAGCATCTTCACATATTGCCCTGATAGAATTAGACGCATCCGCCGGTGTCATGCTATAGAATTTTATTTCTCCGATCTTTGAGTCAAAACGCGCAACACCTGTGTCATTTGTCCCGATCCAAAGCCTGTCACTTCCGTCCACATACAGCATTGTTACATTACTTATGCGCTCATCAAGGACTATTTCCTCAAACCTTGCACCATCACATACGTACAGTCCTGCGTATGTTCCTGCCCAGACATAGCCATCCTTAGTCTGTGCAAGTGAATTTATTTCTATGGTCTCAAGACCATCCTCCGTATCATAAATAACCGGTGAATAATCAGCTACTATACTGTCAGCAGCCTTGACCGGATGTCCGAAAAACATAGCTCCGATGATGGCAGAAATCAAAATTGTCTGTACCGGCACCTGTCGTCTGTCATTTGTTTTTTCCCAGAGTTTGACAATTCCTGTCGCTATAAGAACACTTATTGTCTTATCCGGAAGATCAACAAATGCCTCTCCAAGAACCGTGCAGAGAATAGGCACATTGACATCTCTTGAGATCATGTCTATCAATCCGTCTCCCCAAACATTTCCGGTCCTTCCGTCATAGATGATCATATTAAGCGGCGTAGACAGAATAACTGCAACTGTTCCGGCAAATACTGCAGTTGATAAAACAGCAAACATGTTAAGTTTGGGATTTTTAGGGAAATAATAACCGACAGCAGCGCCTATGCCAACAGAAACTATTGCATAGGCCATAGCGATGCCTCTGGGGAATCCCACAATAATATTTGTCAGGGCACCACAAACAGCCCCTACGACGGGTCCCTGAACAATAGCGCAGATCAAAGTCCCGACAGCATCCAGCCAGAAGGGCAATACGAAAGATGTCGCTATTTTTCTTCCTATGAGGTTTAGAACGATACCGCAAGAAATCAGCAGAAGATTTCTTCCAATTTTCGCTTTGTTCATCTCATATCCTCGGTTAACAGTTATATCAAAGGGCTTCAGTCTCATATGAAACAGTATATCCCTCATGTCCCGGAGCCTCCTCCCATTTTGTCATGATTCTGTCGATGGGAGCATTTCCATTACTCGGGTCTATATCAGTCATAATTGCAAGTACCTGATTTTTCCCGTTGAGTGCAACGATATCATTTGATCTTAACGTATTTGCCAGAATTTCGAAGAACTGTTCAATCACTTCATCAGACAGTTCCTTGCCCTCATCCGCGTTGAGTACAAACTGCACGATCCATGCCCTTACATTTGTTCTCTTTGACATTCTCACAAATGTTCTGTAAACCGCCTGAAGTTTGGAAAAATCTACCTTATAAGCTCCTTTGCCTTCATTGCGCTCACCCAGGATTTTTCTGATTCCGGCAATTCCCATAATCTGATTTGTTTCATCGGTAAGTCTGGGATTTGATTTCCTGTACATGGCATATCCGTGCTTACCGTTTTGTTTTACGTTGTAAAGAGCCTTATCTGCCAGGCTGAACAGAGCATCATACTCGGTACCCTCATCCGGAGCACATACCGCACCTATTGATGCTCCAAGAGGAATATTCATATCCTCTCCCATAAACTCCTTGGCGGATTTGACTATCTCCTCGTTTATAAATCTTGCTTTCTCTGCAACAGCACTTTCATCGCTTGTTTCCTGAATAAATGCGACGAACTCATCTCCGCCCATTCTTCCGGCAATATCGCCTTCTCTGATGCAGGATCTTATAATGTCCGCAAATCTGATGAGAATTCTGTCTCCCATATCATGACCGTACAGATCATTTACCAGCTTGAAGCTGTCCAGATCGATCATCATCAGAATACCGCGCTTCGTCCTGCACAGTTCAGTGAGTGTCCTCTTGGATGCTGATTTATTGAGAAGCCCTGTCATAGGATCAATTGTCGCTTCCTTCTGCCAGGTCTTCATATTGGTGAAGCCCTTTCTTATCCTTCCGATAAGCCAGCCAAGGAAAAAGATAAATAAAATGCAGACTGACATGAGGTAAACTTTAAAATAAGTTCTCTCAAAAAGCTGGCTCTCTTTGACTACAGGGAAGATATCGTCTCTTATTACTTTGTCATCTCCTGCATCTACAACCTGAACGTGCAGGTTGTATTTTCCATAGGACAGGTTTGTATAGATCAGATCTTCCATGGAATTCTGGAAGCAGGTTATACCATCATCATTCGTCCCTTCCAGAAAAATCCTTATAAGGGGATTGGACAAAGTAAAGTTAAGAATTGCCACCTTAAACTGGATACGTCCCTGAATGGCGGGAATCGTATATACTCCATTTTTCCCCTGAACAATTTCATCCCCGGCCATGAGTTCGGAAATACGTATCTTGTAGTCGTTATCAAAAGAGTTATAGGATGACAGAGAAATTCGTCTCACGCCATCTGTGCAGCAAAGATAGAGGTCATCTCCGTCTACCGCATTTTTGGCATTTGCGGTGAGCGTTGTGTAAAAACCTCTGCTCCTGTTAAGAAGTGTGTAGTTGTACTCATCATTCTGAATGAGGTCTCTTTCTGATACAACATAAATGCCGGCACTGGAGCTTACCCAGGCATCCCCGACATCCGAAATATAAACATCATAATTGTTGCTGTAGGGGAATTTATTCAGCTTCTTTACATTCTTTCCGTTGTAAAAATATATTGCATTGCTGGTAACGAATAAATATCCTCCGCTGCAGGGAACAATCTTAAGGATTACATTGGATCCAAGACCGTCTTCTTCATTTATTTCGTCAACCACTTCACCGTTCTTAATAACATAGACACCATCACCGTCGGAACCTGCAAGAATACTTCCGTCCTCGCCTTCCACCAGGGAAAGTATCATAGTGGACAGGCCTTCATTCTCAGACAGTGTTTTTACAACTTTTCCATTCTGTATGTAATTCAGGCCTGAAGTGCTGGCTGCAAGAATCTGGCCATCCGATAGTTCAAGAGAAAGGCGGAATCTTCCTCCGACAGTCCCTGCGGTATTCTCGTTATATACCTTAAGCTCACCATCCGAACCGATAACCATAAGGCCATCCTGTCCATAGGTGCTGGCCCAGATATTCCCCTTGCTGTCACACATAAGATGGCGCACGCGAACGCCTTCAAAGCTCTCAGCATGAGGGATTGTAACAGGGCTGTCTGTTTTTATGTCAATTCCGATAAGTCCCTTATCCATTCCGACATACAAGATGCCATCACTGATAAGAAGGCTGTTAACAACATCTGCATCAACTCCCGCCCTTGCAAAAACATTCTCAAAGGGATTCCAGGAATATCTCTGTATTCCCTGTTTGTTGGATGCAAACCAGATATTGTCCTGATAATCTATAAAAACATCACTTACGGAACTGTTGAAACTGTCCGTAGACATACTTGTGACTTTTCCGTTTTGATCTATAAAGCCAAGACCACTCTCACAGCAAAAGAAGAATCCCTTATTTTCTTCCGAATACAGAAGTCTGTTGAAATAAGACATTCCATCTGTTGAAATCTGCTGCCCGACTTTTATTTCACCGTTCTCAAAAAGCTTCACTTTCACAGCAAAATCAGCACTTGTTCCCACAAGGAATTCTTCCCCGTCTGCGGAAGCAACCGCTGCATAATAGATACCATTTTCGTTTTCCATTAAGGACTTCGATACCAGTTTTCTGTCCTTTATAAAGAAAAGCTCTCCGTCGTTGGTTACACCTGAAACTATTCCTTTTGTGTAATAAAGGCTTCTTACTCCATACAGATCTTCTTCAAAGTTGACAACATTGCCGTCTGCAGCAAGAATGCATAGTTTTGTCGCTGTTCCAACAAGGATATTTCCTTCATCATCCTCCGCGATAGATCTAATAGAATCCGAATCAAGTCCGTCTTTTGTAGTATAAAAACGAATCTCCTCTTCAGCACCCGGAGTATAACATGCTATTCCACTGTCATTCGTACCGATCCACAGATTCTCTTTACTGTCCACATAAAGCTGCATTACATTGCTTATGCGCTCATCAAGATTCATCCGTTCAAATTTGTAACCATCATATCTGTAAAGTCCGGAATAAGTTCCGGCCCATATATATCCATCTGAAGTCTGCGCTACCGCATTTATCTCAGCTGATGCAAGACCATCCTCGGTATCATAACCGATTGCTGCATAATCAGCTGAAAAATCTATATCACGATTCACTTTATCAGTTGTTTCATTCGTGGCTGCTGATGCGGCTGATGCCTGTGCATCTGTATTTTCTGCGAAAATCGCTGCTGTTGCTATCACTGTCAACAGAAACAACGACGCACTGCTTTTAGATTTTCCTATAAAGATTTTTTTGATTCTTCTGAAGATGCTTATTATAATGCAGGCTATTACAACGCTTACCGCCTTATCAGGTATATCCACAAATGTCTCTCCCAGCAGGCTGCATATCCAGGGCACGTTCATGTTCTGTGACAGCATAATAATAAGATTGTCTCCCCAGATATTTCCTGTCTTTCCTCCGTAAAAGAACATATTTAACGGAGTGGACAAAACCACAGCCAGAAGTCCTGCAAATACAGCCGTTGCAATAACAGCAAATGCATCAAATTTTTTCTCTCTTGGAAAAAGCAATCCTACCGAGACTCCAATAGAAACGGACACAGCAATATAAGCAAGGCTATTGAAATTCCCTGTTGCTGCAATATACAGATTGAGACAAGCACCTGTAATCCCGCCGACTACAGGACCTAACTGTATTGCCGCTATAAGAGTTCCTATTGAATCAAACCAAAATGGAAGCTGCAATGTTGAAGCTGCACTTCTACCCAGAACATTCAATACCACGCAGATTACAATCAATAGATAGGTCTGCGGATGTTTCATTTTTTCCATTATCCCCTCACAGTATTTCGTCAGAAAAAATCCATGTTTTCGCAATGCCACAGATTAATTCTATCACTAGAGCATATGCTACTCAACGAACAAACTAAC
>CAMVLM010000058.1 GCA_947168335.1 uncultured Butyrivibrio sp.
CCCGGGAAGAGATTGCCCGTTTGTTGCCAGAAGATATCTTGCCAGCGATATGATCAGCTGAAGAAATATTTTGAAACAATTTCATGTGAAATGAGTACCAAAGATATAAATACACTAACGCAAAGTCTGACAAATGATTTGAATGTTGGGTTCAATAATTCTATAGTTTATCAATTTATGGCGACAGCTGCTTATATGGAGTCAAATGGAGAAGATCAAGAAAAAATCGATGCGCTCTTGGATCAGGTAAAAGATACAAATGTATATAAGCAGGCTAAAGGAATAAGTACAACCCAGACATCATCTGAGACATCATCTTATAATACTGTATTTACAAATTCATATGGGTCTCCGGAAACAAAATGTAATCATTCCGGGTGTAACAATTCGATTGCTTCTTCAGGCGATACAAATTGTTGTGTAATGCATTCCAACAAATGCCTTAATTGTGGAAAATATGTCGATGAAGATGCATTATTTTGCATGGACTGCTTGTCTGGAAAAACTACAAATATAGAAGATACAGGAAAATATAGCAGCAGTAGTAGTGTTCCGCAAGGTGGATGTCAGTATCAGTATTTTGACGGGTCATTATGTGGCAAGAAAACAGAGCATTATGCAACGTTGTGCGATGAGCATTTTAAACAGTTGAATGACACTTACAACGCATATGTTGTGCTGGCTGCAGGTTTTTCTCTCGCGGATCTGGAGGTTACCGATGGCAGGCTTGTGCAAATATCTGATGATGAAGAACTCTCTTATTTAAGAATGTATAAGAGGCTCGATGGGGACTATCAGGATTATGTAAAGAAGTCGATTGTCTATTGTACTGCAAAGCAGGAAAAGGAACTTGAAGCAATTCCAGAGAGCGAATCAGTCAAGGTCTCAAGACAAAGAAATAAAAAGAAATAATAACTATTTATGCGGTGATGTTTGCTGCAATTACGGAAGGCTGAATTATTTAGACACAATTGATACCGGAGATAACAAGAAACAACACTCGTTATCTCCGGTTTTTTATGGGGAAAAGCAGGTGTAAAGGGGATGAAACAATTGTTTGCGGTTTTATTTTTAAGAGGGAAGAGATTATGTATGTTATTGGTATCACTGCGCATGAGATTATTCTTAACGAATGCATTGCACAGGGAATTGACTATGATGAGATGTATGCCATCATCAGGGAGCTCCTTATAAAGTATAATGCAGGAAAAGCATTCGCAAAGAGAAGAGGAATCAAATGGCTCAACAACGTAACAAAGAAAATTCCGTACAGGACAGAGTTCATTGACATCGTGGCACATCCGGAGAATTACACTAAAAAAGAAAGAAGAGTTTTTGCATGGAAGGTTGCCTGTGAGATGTGGTATAGCGAAAAGAGCATCATGGTACTTGACCACATGAAGATGTTTGTTGAGGAAGGAGAAGCCCTTGCGCATATCATCGATTTGGTATATATGAAGGGGGAAAACACAAAGAAAAGTGATGAGGCTATGCAGAAGGAACTGTTCATGGGTCACACCAAGTATTTTGATGTGAAGAAGGATGCCATAGTGCTGTACGGGCTTCTGATCTGGAAGTACTGCAAGAGACGTGACAGGGAAGACAGGGATAACGGCATCATTGACGAGAACGGAAACATAATAGACTAAGGCTGGGACTGCTTCGGCAGTCTTTTTCTTTGCCCTTTTTAAATTGTATATACAATTGCGGACTGACCGCGGACTGATAGCGGATTCATTGCGGACTGACCGCGTATTAAGAGCGGATTAAGTGCGGACTCGTAAACGGTGTTTTCGTGTTACGATACATCCCGTTGAAAGAAAGGGGTGATCAATAGATGCTAAGTCGAATCACTGGAGGGGGATTCGGAGCATTACGGGGCAGGAGCAAAATTTACAGTAAAGCTTTCTGGGGCTGCATATGTGGACCGCCAGGAAAATGTTTCTACAGGAGTTCTTACTATATAAATATGGAGGATGCAAAGTATGCAGAAAAGCTTGAAGAACGTCGGTGAGAGAATAAAGTATCTCAGGGAAAAGCATGGCTTAAGCCAGAGCGACGTAGCAAGGGAGTTTCATCTTGCCGGCGGGAGCAGTGTGGTATGCAAGTATGAACGTGAAAAGAGAGATCTTCCTCTTGATGTCGTGGTTGCATATTCAAAAAGATTCGGTGTAAGTACGGACTGGATCCTTAAGGGCGCTTAAATATATCGCGTCTAAATTGTCCGTGGAGTCAGGTCTTTATCTGGCATAAGATAGATATGGTAACAAAAAAGCTTCAGATTATATGCGGTTTTCCAATGGGAGGTGAAGACAGATGCAAGGGGTTAAGGATGAGGTTACTTTTGTTGATATCTATCAGATGCTGGGGATTGATGAGAAGATTGATTTCATAATCGATCATATCGCAAGGCTGGACAGGATGATGAATGCTTTTGAAGTTGGACTTATCACGAACATCCAGAGAGAGCGCAGATACAACAGATGCGCAGAGAATGGAGAGCTTGGCGTAAGAGTCCAGACTTCAGGGCATGCGGATCCCACCGGAAATGAAGGCAGCACAAACGGTGACCTTCAGAAGTATATCAGACAGGGCAATTACATGGCAGCTTTGAAAGGAACAGATAACTTTTTCAAGTACAAGGCCCAGATAATAACCCTGCAGGACATGCGTGATGATTACAGGATAATCAGTGCCGTGGTTGATTCCATGGGAGATGAGTATGATCAGTACATTAAGTATCTCTATAAGAAGAACAGTATTGCAAGAGCTGCGGATGCAGAAGGAGTTTCAACAGAGGCAATCAAGTCACGCTTTTACCGGGCAAAAAAGGAGATCAGGGAAACATCAAAGGCCTGGATGATTAACAGTAATAAATACAGTTTGTTGAAAAAAGGAGCATAGAAGTTTTATGAGTTACCAGTCAGAAAGAATAGAAAAAACAAGAACAATGATGAGAAAGCTTTTCACATACAAGGAGTGCGCTGAGTACTTCGGTATAAAGAGCAAGACCACGATCAGGAAGTATGCGAAGGAGTGTGGTGCATACTGTCCCAAGAATCAGAACACAGTCAGGATAGATGCACTTAAGCTTGAGGATTACCTCCTTAGTTTCAGCACAGGAACATGCAGATAAGATACAGGAATCATAAGACAAGGCTTTATGGAATTGGTCCTTGCTTTGACGTAGTAATAGAGTCATAATTAATATGTGCTGAGCGGGATCTTTCCTGAATGAGCCTTATCCAACTAACGGAGGAACTATGGCAAGTTTAAGAAAAGACCCATTGAACAGATGTCTCTACAAAGGCGAGAACTACAGAAAGTGTGACAACAGATATTCATATGGTTACACGGATCCGCTGGGCAGAAGGAAAGTCATATATGCCAATGATCTTCAGGAGCTCCGCCGGAGGGAAGACATATTAAAAAGAGACCAGCTTGACGGCATTGATATTTATGCTGCTGGTCGTGCAACCATCAACGAGACCTTTGACAGATACATGTCAACAAAGGTCGATTTAAAGGAATCCACGAGAAGCAACTACACTTATACCTTTGATCATTTCGTAAGGGATGACTTCGGAAAAAAGAGACTTATCGACGTGAGGTATTCCGATGTGCTCCAGTTCTACTTCTTCTTATTAAAAGAGAGGGAGCTTTCACTGAACACAGTGGGCACAATTCATGGACTTCTTCATCCGACTTTCGAGCTTGCGGTGAGGGACGATATAATAAGGAAGAATCCGTCAGACAAAGTCATCATGGAAGTATCCAAGAGACTTGGAGGAGGCACCGGGAGAAGAAAGGCCCTGACAGTTGAAGAAAGCCATGCATTCATGGATTTCATTTCAGCCCATCCTATCTACTATCACTGGTGGCCGCTCTTTACAGTACTTCTCGGAACGGGCTTGCGCGTGGGCGAAGCAGTCGGGTTAAGATGGCAGGATATCGACCTCGAAGAAAATGAGATTGAGATAAACCACAGCCTTGTGTACTATCCTGAAGCGGGCAACCGCACATCAAGACTTCATGTGTCCACACCCAAGACCGAAGCAGGAACCCGTGTGGTTCCGATGCTTGAAGTAGTAAAGGAAGCATTCATCCTGGAAAAGGAGATGCAGCTTGAAGATGGAGGTCTTAACAAGACCAAGATCGACGGCATGAGTGGATTCATCTTTAAGAACCGCTTTGGCGGTGTACCCAATCCGCAGTCGATAAATGATGCGATAGACAGGATCTGCGCAGAGTACAACAGATTTGAAACTCTCGCCGCAGCAAAGGAAGGAAGAAATCCTCTCCTGTTACCTCATTTTTCCTGTCATCATTTAAGACACACCTTCGCATCAAGACTCTGTGAGGTTGAGGACAATCCAAAGGTTATACAGTCGGTAATGGGGCACAAGAGCGTAGTCACAACCTATGACATTTACGCGGATGCCTCTCCCAGACGCAATAAGGAATCGTTTACCAAGCTTGCAACCAAGCTTAACGGCGTTTTCTGAAAGCGCACTGGTGTAAAAACAGTCTGACCACAATGTGGTCAGGGGACCAAAAAATGAATACAGATTCTTAACCGCTGATGATACCTATTGTTCGCTAATTTCTGAGCGGATTTGGCCGAAATGGTCGCAGATAAACGCTGTTGTGTAGCGGTGTCTGAGACCATGGGTAAGGGCTCATTTAATGAGTCATTACCCCCGTCCCCTTTGGCATCTCTTAGCACTTGACATTAGTCTATGTGAATAATGTCTTTCATTAGTTCCTGCACGGTTGCGTTCGGATTGTGGTTGCTCACGCCTGTCTGTTATCCTGCCTATGGAAATGACAGATTTGTGGCAATATTGCAGGCAACCACGGCACTGAATACAGTTTCTTCAGGCCTGTGGACTTTTCTGCTATAATTTTAATAAACAGAAACAATGATGAGTCATGATTTTAGGCAAGGATAAAGATGCAAGAGAAAACATACGAGAAAAAAGCCACTACAAAAAACGGAATAATGAAGCTTATATTCTTTGCAATAGCAATTCTCCTTGAGATTGTGACTTTCTGGGGATTTTTCTATGCCGGTTTCGAAAAATACTCTGGTGCAATAACTATTATAAACAGGGTGACAGCGCTTGTCCTGGTGGTGGCAATATACAGTCAGTATAAATCACCATCGATAAAAATGCCCTGGATTATGCTGATGATGGCGGCGCCGGTGATAGGAGTTTCGCTCTATTTACTTATAGGTCTTTCAGGAACAACAAAGAGGATGCGGAAAAGATATGATGCAATTGATGACATTCTGTTTCAGCATCTGCCGCAGGACAAATCTGTTCTCGAAAAACTGGAAAAGGATAGAAAATCCTGTTTTGGCGTCAGCAACTATGTTCTTCGTGAGAGTAGATATCCGGTCTATTCCAATACGGAAGTGATTTATTTTGATGACGCGGCCAAAGCAATTGAGTCTCAGAAAAAAGATATTCTTGCAGCCAGAAAATTCATTTTTATGGAGTATTTTTTAATAGATGACAAGGAAAGCTGGCAGGAAATAGAAGATATACTCGCCCAAAAGGTGAAAGAAGGCGTAGAAGTACGAGTATTTTACGATGATATTGGAAGTATCGGCTATATAAATACCTCATTTGTAAAGAAATTAGAGCGCAGAGGAATTCGTTGCAGAGTGTTTAATCCGATGATTCCTCTGTTTAATATGTTCCTGAATAACAGAGATCATCGAAAGATTACTGTAATAGATGGTGAGATTGGCTATACAGGTGGATACAATATTGCCAATGAGTATTTTAATATCATATCCCCCTGCGGTCACTGGAAGGACACAGGAGTAAGGCTTCACGGAGAAGCTGTGAAAGCTATTACATCAACTTTCCTTGAGATGTGGAATGCAATAAGAGCTGATGACGAAGATGATGACCAGTATTTTAAAAAGTATCTTCCGGAAATAGAATTCAAATCTGATAATAAAGGATATGTGCAGTTCTATGCGGACAGTCCTATGGATAAGAAGCCCATTGGTGAGGATGTATACATGTGTATGGCAGCCAGGGCACAGAAATATCTGTACTTTATAACACCGTATCTGATAATAACTGATGAGATGAGCAGAGCACTGGGATTGGCAGCGAAACGAGGAGTGGATGTCAGGATCATCACCCCCGGTATTCCGGATAAAAAAATAGTGTATAAGCTTACCAGATCATATTACAAAAATTTAGTACGGGATGGCGTCAGAATATTTGAGTACACTCCGGGCTTCTGCCATGCAAAGATGAGCATTTCAGACGATGTAATTGCAACCTGTGGAACTATTAATCTTGACTACAGAAGTCTTTACCATCATTTTGAGGATGGCTGCCTCATGATAGACAGTGATGCAGTAACTGACATAAAGAAAGACTTTGATGAGATTTTTGCTGTGTCTGATGAAGTGACTAAGGATTATGGCGAGGGTAGAAATGCTGCTCTCAGACTGGGACAGCTTATATTAAGGCTGATGGCACCGCTGTTGTAGTAATGGATAAAGATAGCTATGGATATAAATGAGGCGTATCGCATCCTTGGCGCAGCAAGGAACGATGATGAAAACACAATAAAGAAAAAGTATAAAAGGCTTCTTTTTCTGCACCATCCTGATTCAAAAAGGCACAGGGGCGAAAATCCTGATGATACTATGGCCATGAGAATCATAGAAGCCTATAAAGTTATCAGGCAGAGCAGTGATTCTGAATATGACCAGACCAAGGATGACTGGGATTTCGAAGCAGCGGTTAATGAGAAAGCATTCAGCAACAGAAATGTTTATGTTCAATATAGGATATACGATGATGAAGACCTGCCTCTTTCAAAGGTAGCAGAGGGAAAATATATATGGGATCCGGATCTTGAGGATTTCCCATTTTTCACAAAAAGTGTCTTTGAAGCTGCAAAAGATGCAATCGAGGAATCCTCTAAAGTAGTGTTGCAGGATATACTGATGGAAGTATTTCACCTGATGATGCAGGAATATGTATTTCCCGCAGATGCCGCTAGAAAACTAGGAGAGCTTATTCAAGAGACAACAGATTCAGAAAAATATCAGTTTTATGGATATATAAAAGAGGATCGGAAAAACAAGTCCGTGGTTTTCCATGATGGGGAACCTGTAGAGGTTTTCCTTTCCGAAAATAAAGCAGTTGTACATAATCCGATTACGGGGATGTTTCTCGGTGAGATTTCTTTTGATGATGATGCCCTTTACTATGTAGTTCTTCCTCTTTTGGAAGAACCGAATGTGGAAGTCAGTGCCCAGATGAAAAGACTCATTAAGACCGGAAGAAACAAAAACAGTATCATGATCAGTATTTCGCTGAATATTCCAAAAGAACTCAAGGATGTTCCTGTTGCATATACGGAGCAAATTCAGAAAGCATTATGGGGACGGGGTTATAGGTCCAAAAAATGAACCATTAACCCCGTCCCTAAGGTCCATCATAGAGGGCGAGTGGTATCGCCCTCTTCATATTTTACAGGCAGACATACAAGCGGTGGCTTCATGCTCATGTTTGTCTGAAGGAGCAGTTCAACGCACATCTCTGCGATGTCTTCCACAGGCTGAACGATTGTTGAGCAGGTGTAATCCAGATAACCAAAATTCCTGGTTCCATCAAAACCGATAACCTGAACATCTTCAGGTACTTTGACCCCAAGTTTCTTTAATTGCTCAACTACTATGCAGGCGAGTAAATCATTTACACAGAAAATTCCGTCAAAATCCGCTTTATCTTTTCCAAAGTGCTTTTCCAAATAAGGAATAAAATCATCAATGGATTCACCGGCAGTATCACTTAAGATTTTCATCTCATAATCAAGTCCGTGGGCAATACAACCGTTTTCAAAGCCTGCGCGTCTTTTATTTGGTTCATTGTTAAGGTCAGAACCAATTCTCATAAACAGTAGCTTTTTACAGCCAAGCTCATGCAGTTTTTCTGCAGCAAGCTGCCCACCTGCAAAGTTGTCACTGGCAACGCAGGGAATGTGTGCGCCAAGAGGTCTGTCTATTGTTACATATGGAATATCATCGCTTATGATAAGATCCGGATTGTAGGTAAGGCCTATAATTCCGTCAACCTTATTCTGAAGCGCCATGTCCATGTATTCCTGCTCAAGCTGGTAATTCTGATCGGTGCAGCAAAGCAGCATTCGGTAGTGTCTCTGCATAAGAGAAACATTAAGGCAGTTTGCAAGTCTTCCGAAAAATGGATGAATTGTATTAGGAAGAATTACCGCAACAGTATAGGTGCGGCTTGCCTTCAAGCCCTGAGCATAACTGTTTACATGGTAATCAAGCTTTTTAATCGCATCATTGACCTTTTTCTCATATTCTTCGCCGACAGGCTTACCATTTATAACCTTGGATACTGTACCCAGGGATACGCCTGCTTCAATGGCCACATCTTTCATTCGTGCTACATTTTTTCTTTTATTCATATAAAATACCCGTTTTTGTTTTTAATTATACGATAATTTCATGAAAAAGCAAATGTGTTTTCATGAAACGTTTCACAGTTGTCTTATTTCATAAAAAGCGGATTTCATGTTTGTAAAAGGCTACAAAAATGAATGAGAGGAGTGTTTTTGTATTGACGCAGTTTTTGAAACAGTGCTATAAAAGAATTACAAAGTGATGAAACGGTTCACGGTGTGACGCGAAATAAAGGCCGATAAAGCCAAACAACAAAGCAAAATATCGTTTCACAAGATTTAGAGAGGGATGTGGTAATTATGAAAGAAAAGAAGGGTAGTTTATCCAAGAGGATACTGGAAAACTGGCAACTGTATCTGATGTTACTTATTCCGCTTGTTCTGACTCTGGTTTATAAGTACATTCCCATGTACGGAATACAGATCGCGTTCAGGGATTATAAATCAAGCAGAGGTCTGACAGGTAGTGAATGGGTTGGGCTAAAGTGGTTTGTGAGATTTTTCACTTCTCCGAACTGCATAAGAATGATAAAGAATACTTTCCTGCTGAGCTTGTACAGCCTGTTATGGAGTTTCCCTATTCCGATCATTCTTGCACTTTTACTTAACCAGCTTCGTTTTAAAAAGTTCAAGACAACGGTACAGACAATTCTTTATGCGCCGCACTTCATTTCAACAATGGTTATCTGCGGTATGCTCAGAATTTTCTTAAGTCCTTCAGGCGGACTGATAAACCTGATCGCAGGAACAAGCGTTGATTTCCTTTCTGAAGCTTCAGCATTCAGAACCATCTATATAGCATCAGGTATATGGCAGGATGCAGGATGGGGAATCATAGTTTACATGGCTACGCTGGCAGGTATCGATGCTTCACATTATGAAGCCGCAAAGATTGACGGTGCATCGATGTTCCAGAGAATAAGGTACATAGATTTTCCGGAGCTTCTTCCTACGATAGTGCTTATGCTCATTATGTCAGCAGGCGGCCTTATGAACATCGGATTTGAAAAAGTATGGCTTCTTCAGACGGATCTTAACAAAGTAACCAGTGATGTAATCGCAGTATATGTATATCAACAGGGTATTGAAAATGCCAAGTACAGTTACGCGACGGCAGTCGGATTATTTAATACGGTAGTGAACATAATTCTCTTAATTGTAGTAAACAGGCTCTCCAAGAAAATATCCGACGATGTGAGCTTTATATAAGGGGGACAATATGAAACCAAAACCATTAGGATTATCAGACAGAGCAAGTGATGTAATACTTGTTGTTTTGTCACTCATAATAGCATTTATCGTAGCGTATCCGCTTTATTACATACTCATTGCTTCGGTATCCGATCCATATGAGGTATATGCCGGAAAAACATTCCTTTTACCAAGCGGCTTTTCATTTAATGGATACAAGGCAGTATTTGCGGACAATAACCTGTTCAGAGGCTTTTTTAACAGTGTGAAATACACGGTGATCGGTACGGTGTTTTCAGTAATAATGATCTATCTTACCGCATATCCGCTGAGCATTAAAAATCTTCCGGGCAGAAAACTTATAAGCATATTTTTCATCATTACGATGTATTTTGGCGGAGGACTTATTCCTACATACCTGATTGTCAAAAACACAGGTCTTATAAATAACATCTGGGCATTGTTCCTGCCTGGTGGTGTAGCAGTAGGAAACATGATCATCGTAAGAAATTATTTTGAAAACAGTATTCCCAAGGAACTTATCGAAGCAGCAAAAATTGATGGCTGCTCACAGTGGAGAACTTTCGGACAGATAGTGGTTCCTCTCAGCAAACCGATAATGGCAGTCATGGTAGTTTACAGCATGGTTGCATACTGGAATGACTGGTTTACTGCATTGATCTACCTGCCTGGCCAGGAGAAAGCACCTCTGCCGCTTGTACTTAGAAACATACTGATCAAATCATCAGTATCAGCAACTCAGGCAAGCACCATAAGTGGAGGCTATGCAGAGTTAAACAAACTCACGGAAATGATTAAGTTTTCGTCAATTATTGTAGCAGCATTACCTATGCTCATTATCTATCCTTTTGTTCAGAAGTATTTTGAAAAAGGAATGATGGCCGGAGCTGTTAAAGGTTAACCACCCATAGGGTTGATTATATTTATATGAGAAAGGGAGAAAAAATGAAGAAGGATTTATTAAAGAAATCTGTAGCAACAGCAATGGTAACATGTATGACCGTATCAATGCTTACAGGATGCGGTTCACAGGGTAACAGCAGTCAGAGTGAACCCGGAGAGGCTAGTGACGATACAACACAGACAAGCTTTAATGTTTTGTCAGGAATAAGTGCACTTTCAGGAGGCTATGATAACAATCCTGTACTGAAGCAGATGCAGGAAAATGCCGGTATTGATATTGCATGGGAGACAATGAGTGATTCTCTTTCCGAGCAGGTAAATATCAGAATCGCAGGAGATCAGCTTCCTGATGCTTTTCAGGGAATAGGCTTTTCAAATTATGACCTTTCCACATACGGTGATGACGGCACATTTATCGACCTCACACCATATATAACAGAAGAGTATATGCCCAATCTTGCACAGATTATTCAGGAGCACCCTGAAATTAAGAGTGCAATAACAATGAGCGACGGCAAGATCTACGGCCTTCCTTCTGCAGAGCAGATGGGTACAGCTGCAATAGGTGCAAGTGAAGATCACAGCATATTCACTATTCCTCAGTTTTCAATGATAAACAAGGCATGGCTTGATGACCTTGGTCTTGAAGTACCCAAGACACTTGATGAACTGCATGATGTTCTTGTTGCCTTCAAGGAAAATGATATGAGTCATAAGTTCTATGGTAACGCTGAAGGTTCAACAATTCCCATGAGTACAGGATTTGATCAGTGGTGTTGGGGACAGAATATCTTTTATGCAGGCTTCGGATTTACAAACTGGATCAATGATGTATGTGACGATCTGATTCTCACAAAAGATGGAACAGTAGATTTTGTAAGTACAAGGGACAGCTATAGAGATGCTGTGACCTATTTCCATAACTGGTACGCAGAAGGTCTTATGGATCCTGAAATGTTCAGCCAGGATGACACACAGCTTATCTCAAAGTGCTCTCAGGGTTATGTAGGTGTGTCCACATGGTGGTACATCGAAGAGCTTATGGGTGATTATGCTTCTGATTATGTATTCCTTCCCGTACTTGACGGTCCTGATGGAACTCACAATGTAACAGTCAGAACAGGTGGTGGTACAAACAGTGGCCAGCTTTCTATTACCAGAGCATGCAAGAGCCCTGCTAATCTGCTTAAGTTCTATGATCAGTGGTATGAACCCGAGAATGTAATGCAGCTTCAGTATGGTCCTATTGATGTTTTCTTCACAGAAAAGGATTCTAACGGACTCTGGCTTTCAATCACAGAGGAAGAGGCAAAGGAAAAATACGGAAAAGGTGCCGGCGAGCTTAAGAGTGCTAATGAAGTTGCAGGTCCCAAGCTTATTTTAAGTGATTATTATAAGACAACCTTCAAGATGGAAGATCGTGCGATCGAGAGACTTGAAGACCTTGAAAATTACTGGATGCCTTTTGTTACTGATGACACTGTTTACCCTGTTGACTGTGTATATACAACAGATGAGCTCGAGACAATCGATACATATAAAACAGATCTTCAGAACACAATTGCTGAGTATGAAGGAAAATGGATCAAGGACGGCGGTCCTACAGATGATGAGTGGGAAGCTTACAAGACTGTGCTTACAGATTCCTGTGGCCTTGATCAGATGAAAGAAGTTTATCAGGCTGCTTATGACAGATATAAGGATGCAGCAAAATAAGGTGGTTTTATGTACAGCGAAGCACTAAGAGAATCCAGACGCTATGAACAGATAGCAGCAAAAAAAATAAAGGAAACAGACAGACCTCTCTTTCATCTTACGCCTTATACAGGCTGGATGAATGATCCCAACGGCTTTTGCTTCTATGGCGGAAAATATCACATGTTTTACCAGTACAATCCCTATGCTTCCCATTGGGACACGATGCACTGGGGGCACGCCGTAAGCAGTGATCTGCTTAACTGGGAATTCCTTCCCACAGCCCTGGCACCGGATGAAGTTTATGACCAGAACGGATGCTTTTCAGGCAGTGCAATAACACTGCCTGATGGCAGGCATCTTCTGATGTACACAGGGGTTAGCGTATACCATACACCTGACGGAAGTAAGAGAGATATCCAGGCTCAGTGCATTGCTGTAGGAGATGGTGTCGACTACGAGAAATACGAAGGTAATCCGGTCATTGCATCTGATAAGATACCAGATGGGGACAGTATCTATGATTTCCGTGATCCTAAGCTTTGGAAGGGAAATGATGGAAAATATTACTGTGCAGTAGGAAACAGACCCAAAGATGGCAGCGGTCAGATACTTCTCTACAGAAGCGAAGATGGTTATAAGTGGGATTATTTCAGTACACTCATTAAGAACAACAACCGTTATGGTAAGATGTGGGAGTGCCCGGATTTCTTTGAAATAGACGGAAAGTGGATGCTTCTCACAAGTCCCCAGGACATGCTTGCCAATGAGTTTGAATATCACAATGGTAATGGTACTCTTTGCGTAATCGGAAGTTTTGATGAGAAAACAGGAAAGCTAATCGAGGAATGTAATCAGGCTATAGATTACGGAATTGATTTTTATGCACCTCAGACAGTTCTTACAGAAGACGGAAGACGAATAATGATCGGCTGGATGCAGAACTGGGATGCATGTGCGATCAGGGAACCCGAGGCTTTGTGGGCAGGTCAGATGAGTCTTCCCAGAGAACTTTCATTGAAAGATGGCAAACTTATTCAGAAACCTGTAAGAGAACTGGAAAGCTTAAGAGGTGAAAAAGTCTCTTACGATTCAGTGCCTGTATCTGACGTAATAAAGCTTAAAGGTATCGAAGGACGATGCGCTGATATCGAGGTTAACATCAGACCTGAAGATGCAGATAATGTTTTCCACAAGTTTGCTGTATGGTTTGCTGAAAATGATTCCTTCCGAACATCTGTAAGCTTCAGACCTCATGAAAAAACAGTCAAGATAGACAGGAAGTTTTCAGGGTCAAGAAGAGCAATAGTTCACCAGAGAAGGTGTCTCATACCGGATAGTGAAAACGGATGTATTAAATTAAGAATTATTCTGGACAGATATAGTGCTGAAATTTTCATTAATGATGGCGAAAAAGTCATGACTTCCCTGATATACACGGATATCGGTGCAGACGGAATATCTTTCTTCTGTGACGGAGAAGCGCTGATTGATGTCGTTAAATATGAATTATTCAGGTAATGGCATAATGTAACGGTAATTAAGTAAGGGCTGTTGTTCCGTATGTGATTTACATCCGGAGCAACAGCCCTTTATTATCGTCATGAAAATATCTTTTACTCCGCCTTTTTTAAAAGCTTTTTATTTATACACAGAGTAGCAGAGAAGATTTTTTCTGTGGAATCATCAAAATCAACTGTTATTCTTCCGTCTGAAATGGCAATTACTGTGCCTTCGCCGAATTTTGCATGAGAAACCCTTGATTCAATAGGGAATATCTCACCAATTTTATCAGCCTCGATTTCAGGTTCTTTTTCCTTCTTGGGCATGAAGTATACCACATTCTTCTGCTTGGGCTTGTATTTCTCGTTTGCACATAACACATCGAGTACAAATTCCAGACTTTCGTTTGTAAAGAAAACAATTTTGTGAGGTATGGAACACTCAACAGGGCTTGGCTGCATTATGCGGTTACCATTTCTGATAAACAGTATGGCTTTGCTGCTGATCTTTTCATATTCGCTGATGACAGCTTCAAGAAGTTCAGGTGTTTTCTCAGTGAGAATAAGAGCAAGACCTTCGTTATCAGCTTTTCTCTTGATTGCGTTAAAATCAGTTTCTGTTGCATATATCACATATCTGTCATAAACAGTTGTGCGCGCCTGCAGGCATGAGCGTTTATTGCCAAACTGCCAAAGGGCATGTATATCGGCATTTTCTCTTTCATAATGGCTAAGGCCTTTTTCAGTAATAAGGGAACAAACCTCTTCATAAGAGTACAAACCAGATTCTTTCACATTTTTCTCCTTCTATTTATGCGTTTTTCCCTTCATAAGAAATCAGTTTTTTCATTGCTATTTTTTGAGCAACTTTGTAATTATATATATAAAAATACGAATAGTCTATATCAACTTTCTTAATTTTTTCGATACTGTTGTAGATACACTTTAGTATCATTTATAATTGAAATTGGGAAACATAAAATCGGCCGCAATATAAAGAGAAAACTATATCTATTATTGATTTTCAAGGAGGCAGCTATGGCAATCAAAGAATATACAGCCGAGATTTTGGATTCATCAAAACATAAATTGGGTGAAAGTCCGTATTATGATCCGCGTTATCAACGATATTCATGGGTCGATATAACCGAAGGTAAGCTTTGGACACTGGTTGATGACAGAAAAGCATGTTTTAAATTTGATCAGCCTATAGGCGCTGCAATCCCGATTGAGGGATCAAAAGGCTTTCTTCTTGCAGCAAAGGATGGGCTTTATGTCCTTGAGGATGGGAAGACAACTCCTTACTGCGAGCTGACAAATGTATATAAGTCATATTGGAGATCAAACGACGCCAAAGCAGATAAGAATGGGCGTGTCTGGTTTGGAGCAACAGCGTTGGATGGCCATGATGCAGAGGGAAATCTCTACCTTCTTGATGGAGGCGAAGTAAAGTGTATGCAGCCGGGCACTAAGATTTCAAATGGTATGGCGTGGTCAAAGGACCAGAAAAGCTTCTTTTTCTCGGATTCTCTAGAGTATGCTGTATTTAAGTATGATTATGACCTTGAAAGTGGGAAAATAACCGGAAGAAAGGTACTTTTCAATGTAGAGAACGGTGTTCCTGACGGTATGTGCATCGATGCAGATGACAATTTATGGGTGGCCATTTGGGATGGAAGCCGCATTGAAAAGAGAAGCTCAGTAACCGGGGAAAAACTGGCTGAAATTCATGTGCCTGCACTTCATACATCATCCTGCAACTTCATCAATGAAAACGGAAAATGGTCACTTCTTATTACTTCAGCAGGAGATGGCCTTGATGGTGAATACGACGGATGTATTTTTAAATGTCATGTGGATGAACGGGGCATTAATCCTGACTATGTTAAGATAAATTAATTCGGATTTAATTTGGTTGACTAATATCATCCGGGAAATTTAGAATTAATCTATAGATATTTTTCATTGAAGGGGGTTCAATATGAAGAATGCTATTAAATGTCTATTTGTGTTTCTTATGATTGTATTTGCGATTGTGGTCATGCTGCCCGTAACATCAGAAGCAAAGGCAGCTTCATTGTCAAAATCTTCTTTAACTCTTGTTAAAGGTACGAGTTATACAATCAAAGTAAAAAACGGAAAAACAAAGTCTTTTTCATCTGCAAAATCCAAGATTGCTTCAGTTAATAAAAAGGGCAAGATAACTGCAAAGAAAAAAGGAACAACTTATATAAAAGTAAAGGTTGGTAAAAAGACCCTGAAGTGCAAAGTTAACGTTATCGAAGGCAGGCTCGATAAAAAGAGTATAAGCCTGAAGGCAGGAAATGTTTTTTCATGATGTCTTACCTTATCTGCCCTGGATGTATTTTTAGAGCATCTCCTTGTTTTTTCCTATGATTCGTTTGTTGGTTTTGTTTTTTTCATCAAGCTCTTCATTAAGCTGACTTATCTGATGCTGCATGATCATCATGGTATTTGCCATGCTTTTCATAATCTGAAAAACACTGGTATGGTTTTCCTGAATAAACATACCCATTCGGTCTTCTGTAACCCGTAAAAGGACCAGGTCGGAATAGGCAATAACCGTATATATTGCCGGTTTATGAAGAAGAAGTCCGAATTCCCCAAAGCAGTCACCTTTACCAAGTATCCCCAAAAGAACCTCATTTTCTGTACCATAGGAAACATAAAGCTCTGCGTTGCCACTGAGGATTTTGAACAAGGCATTATTTGTTTCACCCTCACGTAGAACAAATCCCTCTGCCGGAACAGTAAAAATGTGTTGTTTTTCATTTAAACCATTATTGATATTATTCTCATTCATATTTTTACCCCATCTCATCTAAAAAATATGTATCTAAAAATATATTAGAAAGTAAAAAAAGTGAGTCAAGAAGAGCCTGTTTTTAATAGCAGAAAGGATTTGATATAATGGAGTCTGCATTTAAAATATTGATATCGGCAAATGAAATGCTGAAAACACCTGGTATAATGAAATGAAAGAAATTATTAGAGTTCATCTGATTTTCAAAGGATATGTGCAGGGCGTAGGTTTCAGATATACCGCGTTCCATGCAGCTAATATGTACGGCCTCACCGGATGGGTAAAAAATGAATGGAACGGATCTGTCACCGTGGAAGCCCAGGGAGACAGAGATTCCATAGATGCATTTATCGAAAAGGTCAGAAGCGGACGTTATATAGAAGTCATGGATATGTCCATGGCAACCATTCCGCTTAAAGATGAAAAAACTTTTGAAATCAAGTATTGATCCTTCAAAAAACACATGTAATGATAGCAGCACAGAACAGAGGGAAAATCGAAAATGAATTTTGCAGACAGCCCTGTAACGTTTACGATCATAGGGCTAAACATCCTGGTATTTGCACTTATAAATTTAAAAATTCTTGATGTAAAGCAGCTTGGGACCTCCTATATGCTTACTGTTCAGAAAAAACAGTACTATAGGCTGATTTCAAGCGCTTTTACGCAGAAGGAATTCCTTCATCTTTTATGTAATATGTATTCACTGTATAACATAGGATTTTTCCTTGAAAAATATCTCGGAACAATAAGCTATGTAATCTCATATGTAGTCATAACTCTTTTGGGTGGCTATATTTCAGGATTAATCCATAAAAAATCATCACCATTCACTTTATCTATTGGTTCGTCAGGTACACTGTGTGGCCTTTTGGGAATTTACCTTGTAATCGCCGTTACTGTGAGGGCATTATCAGGAATCATGTCCCTTCTGCCCACAATTGTGTTACTTATGCTAATGACAACTTCCAGAAAAATTGATTCAATAGGACATTTTACCGGTCTGGCTGTCGGAATAGCAGTAGGTGCAGTTCTTTACTTTGTTTAGGAGATATGGAAAATGACAATAGAACAGGTTTTACAAAAGCAGATTAATGCTGTATATGGAGACGAAGATGGGAAGAGAGCCGGAAAAGTACTTATTCCGGCATTTCTTGGAGATTTCAGGAAAGTAATTGAAAAATCGGCTCCGGGTAATATTGTTTCAGAGGAATATATGACAGAAGACAAGAAGATGCATATTGTCTTTAAAGGAATGCGGACTATTTCTGCCACAGGATTTGATATAATAATTGTATCCTGTATCTGCAATGGAAGAGAACTGTTAACAGAAAAGCTGTCTCTTTTTAATGAGATTGGCCTTTGATGTTTACTAAATATTTTCTTATATAAGGAAAAAGACTATGAAAATAAAATGTGATTATTGTGGAAATACTTATGAGGATACAGCAAAACAATGCCCAGGCTGCGGAGCACCGAATCCCTCTCATCAAAACACAAGCAATCCAAAGACTATTGAAGAACTAAAAAAATGGTATAGCGACAGGAATCTTCCTGCGCCGGAAGTAACACGATTCTTCATAGGAGTTGATTACAAGGAGCCAAAAGCATTCGGAATTTTCAAAGATGCTAATGGTGATTTTGTCGTATATAAAAATAAGGCAGATGGTTCCCGTGCCATCCGCTATAGGGGAAAAGATGAAGAATATGCTGTAAATGAACTGTTACAGCGCCTTAAGGATGAGATAGTTCATCAGAAAAACCTGAATTCAAATTCAGGCAACAACAGTTTCTCAACTCAGCATCCTATTGGTAAGTTTTTTTACAAACTCCATAGAAATGTCTATAGAGGAATTTTTGTATTTGGAATACTTGCTGTAATTTTTTCTATTATAATTACCCCGATTCAGAACAGGCATAATGGCTATTATCTTTACAACAATAGTTATTACTACGATTATCAGGATAACTGGTATTATTATGATGATGACTGGTATGTAGTTCCAAACAGCGATAACGCACCATCAGTAATACGCTCCAGTTATGATGATTACTATGTTTCGGGTAGCTGGAACAATTCCATAGACGCAACAAACTGGGATAATACCTCATATTATAATGAGTATCATTCTTCAAGTTCTGATTATGATTGGGACAGTAACGATAGTTGGGATTCCGGCGGAACTGATTGGGGTTCAGACTGGTAATCATGTCCTTTTACATGAATATTGCCAATTAATTGGATCCTAAAAGCCTGATTGCCCGGGCTTTTTTATTTTGTATTGGCAAAATCAATGTAAATTATTTACATTATCTTTGCCATTTGATGGCGAAAATAAATATATTTTTACACACAAAACCGTAGATTTTATATCTGTGTTATGATAATCTCGATTTAGGGAAAAGAAAAGCACCACCAATTGCAGCATGTTTTGGTTGACGCGCAGCAACGTGTGATGCCATTAGTTCCAGTAGTTTTCAGCCATCTGTCAATGGTTGTAACTACTTTTTGTACCCAAATCGTAACATACCCACCACTATTTTTCAATCTGGTATATCTAAAAATATACCTTTCAAACAGATTTTCGAGGTATTTTCTATTTGATTTCTGGGTATTCATCATACTTTTCCCGATGTTACTTAAATTTGCAACAGAATATGGAGGCTCTTTGTGAAGTATAGGTTTTCTGTACCTTTGGAAGAACCAAGAAGTAAGTCTTACATGCACAGCTATCATGTCTGTTACAGCAGGAAGCTTGGGAGAAATATCTCTGCGCTTGGGAAGCTTCAGTTTGATAGTCTTCTGTGTCTTGAGATGGATGCGAATATCAGATGGTACTGTGAACGACCATTAGCTGAAAAAGTCCATGTTAATGGAACAACATTTACTGTGAAACCATCCGTCTATGTCGTATTGGCAGATGGAACGGAAATGTTCTTGCTTGTAACAACTAGTGAGGATAGCAGTACAACTGACAATTTTAACCTTTGGGGTGTCACAGGAAACGAAAAGATAGAGATTATTGGCCATAAGGACGTATACATAGGGCAATACTGGATGCGAAATATCTCATATCTAGCAGGTTGATCGAGACGGATAAAGACATGTGACAGAGGTGCAGATGATGCATTCACACGCTATCTTTCAACTAACGGAGCCATGTCCATAGGACAGCAAGTGGACGTTGGACGACTTAGTGAGCCAAATGCCAATGACTACATTGCTTACCTTTATTTCAAGGGGCTCATAAATATCCACGATATCAAAGAAAGACAGATCTCATACAGAACGGAGGTGGAATGTCGATGAACCACAAAAAATATGACCGATATGAGCTGATGGCTGCTCGTGAAGCGTGGATGGAACCAGCTTCTGACATGCTCTCATCAGATAAAAAGAAGATCTATGATTCAAGAAAGAATGCCGTTGATATGTACATTGATGGGGAAACCAGGGAGTTCATAGAGGGTAACTATTTTGGCTATAAAGAGTATACCCTTGAGAAAAACATGAACCTTACGAGACTGCATGATAAATTCCTACAAAAATGCATGGACATAGGAATCGGGCCAGATGACTATCCATTTAATAAGAAGTCACTTGGATATCAGGCACTGCGCCGCTATGTAAAGGGCATCGAGCGCAGTCAGGTCAGTCTGGCTAACAGGAGAACAGACAGAGATTCGGCACAAAAGGCAGCAAGCACAGGCTACGGAGAAAATAGAAGCCCATTGCCGGTAGCACCGTTTTCATGTGGACAGATTGATGGTCATAGGATTGACCTTCTCTATGTTACAAGTATAGAACTTGATGACGGTACTGTGATAGAAGATGTATGCGAAAGGTGCTGCTGGCTCCTTCCAGTGATTGATATGGCGACCAGATGCGTGGTTGGCTTTCACATGAGCCAGGAAAGCAATTATAACCAGTTCGACCTCTTAAAGTCTTACCAGAATGCTTTAACACCGCATGAAAGTAGAGCATTCTCGATAGAAGGGATTGACTATCCTGATAAGAAGGGATTCCCGTCAGAAGTCTATCCGGAACTGAATTATGCAATGTTTGACGAGATCATGCTGGATAACGCTAAATCGCATCTAGCATCAAATGCTGAAATAATTGATATATAGATGAAAATGATTAGGCTGGGCATCTTGACCGGTCTATTTCGTTTTATTAGACAAGTGTTTATATTTTTAAAATATGCAAACTAAAATAAACGTCCTGTTTACAAAAAGAAAATTATTTGATAAAATAAACACAAATACAAGGGGGCGGTGAGGGCATGTTTGAGAAGAATCTTAAGTATTATCGGTTGAAGAATAAGATGAGTATGAAGGATTTGGCAGAGGCATGTGGGATATCGTCAATGGCTATTTCTAACTATGAGAGTGGTAAAAGAAAGCCTGATATCGAAACCATTAACAAGCTGGCTGAAGTCTTAGGAATTCATGTTGTCGATTTTCTTGCTTCTCGTAAAGCGGGATTATCATTTAAACATGGTAATTTTAGAAAGCATTCTACTTTGACAAAAGCACAGCAAGAATATGTAAGAGAAGCCGTTGAGGAATATTTTGCTAGATTCTTTGATGCTGTGGATTGTTTAGGTGGTAATCCACTGCCTAAGCCTATGGAGTGTAATAATCTTATTCATTCGGGAGATGTTGAGAAAGATTCTTTGATGCTAAGAAAGTATCTGGGACTTCAGGAAGAAGGACCAATAGATGAACTTATTAGTGTTCTAGAGAATAAGGGGATCTTAGTACTTGAATTGGATATTGATAACGATCATTTTTCAGGTATGAATGGCTCTGTCAATGGCTATCCGTATATTGTAATTAATAAGAACATGCGCCTTGAGAGGAAAAGAACAACCATTATCCATGAGTTGGTGCATGCTCTTTTTGAGGAAGATGAAAGCAGAGACGTTGATGTTGAAAAAGAAGCAACTGCTATTGCCGGAGCTACCTTGATTCCTAAGAATGACATAGTAAGAGAGCTAGGAATTCGCAAAACTGCTATTACGAAAGATATGGCCCTTGTATGCAGAGAATACGGAATTTCCATGTTCCTTCTGGTTAAAAGAGCTTCACAAGTTGGAGTAATATCACCTTCGCTGGAGAAAGAGTTTTATATTCGGGCAAACAAAGTAGATTATAGGAATTCGGAGCCTAGTCGTGCGGAGGGTGAGGAACCACTGCTGTTTAAACAACTTGTTTTTAGAGCGGTCAACGAGAAGGAGATAAGCATACAACGCGGGGCAGAATTATTAAAAATCCCTGTTTCTGCTATGGAAGAATATTGTGGTGTGGAGGTATAAGGCTTGGGATACATTAGCAGTGACACCAATGTTTGGCTGGACTTTCATGCTATTGAGAAAACAGATCTTCCATTCCGGCTCCCTTGCACATATATAATGTTCAAAGAGGCACTTCGGAATGAAATAGTATCGCCACCGGATTTGCTTAGTGAGCTACAAGAGAACGGTTTGACTGGCGTAGAGATTACAATAGAAGAGTTTTATTACGCCATGGATTTGGCAAACAAATATGTTAAACTTTCGGGGTATGATAGGGCTGTTGGATGAGCTTTACAAAGGAAAGCGCATTACCCAAAAGGAATACAAAGATTGTCTTAATGAATTCTTGGTGCATTCAGAAAGGCGGTTACCAGAGGATGAAATCCAAAAAAGGATAGAAAATATATGATAACTAAATAAAAAAGCACATCACAAAAACAAGTTTTTGCTAGTGCTCTTTTTGAGAATTCAAAAGAATCCTCTCTCGCAAAGAATATTCTAACAAATTCTCAAAAGGTTGACAAGCGAGCAAGTTTTTGTGCTGCAAAGAAATGGTACCTTTTGAGAAGGCTATTATAATCGTCAAATATGCCTTCTTATGGTTGCCAATCTATTAATAGATTGGCTGTTGTATTTGTCAACCGAAAATTCAGTCAAAAGCTCATTGAAAATTCAGTCAC